>JACQHT010000080.1 GCA_016198835.1 Planctomycetota bacterium
CTTCGTGCCCTGGATATACCCTTCTCCAGCACTTACCGCTCCTACTCCCAGTAGCGCAAGGCTCGCTACACCCGCAGCTACCAGTATATACCTTCCATAACTTCCTTTCATTATTCACCTCCTCAAAAAACCTAACCAAATAAAAACCAAAATCCCTTTATCTCGTCACATGTGGACATGTGCCTGACAAGGTGCAAATTATATCTAAAGGTTTTCCATCATCCGGGCATGTTCCTACAGTAGCAATGGTTCTTACGTAACGCCCCTCGACCACTGTAAAACCTTTTCCCGCTTCTGTGTGTTCTTTCCCGCAACCTGTGCACTTAAACAGGACCCTGGATAGGACTGCGTTGCTCTGAAAGTCTTCCCCACAAACTTCACAAACTCCTGGCTGCGGTACGCATTTTCTGAACCTTTCGCACTTGTCGTTGTTGCACATGAACTGAATTCTTTCACAAGCCCATGCGAGGGGAAGATTCTGATGCTTTACGCTCTCTTCGTATTTTCCTGCGCCTGCTCTGTAGTCTTTAAAGTTCCAGATGTACTCTGCGCCTTTGCAATCTGGGAATTCGCTAATCTTTTTGCACGCATCGCACCACCACCACTCTACGATTTTTTTGTGGTCACACGGCTTATCCCAATCGGCAAAAACAGTTGACGCTGAAAACCCAACTATAAACAAAAGACCAATAAAAGGGATTAGATACTTCTTCAATTTCTTTCACCTCCTTTCAAGTTTTGTTAAGTTTTAGTTATTGATATATTACAATCTATATAGCAAAGATGTTAAAAAGAGCAGATATTGTGCCAAAGAATGCCTTTCAAAAATTTTTTACTTAAGCTTTTACTTTCAAAAATATTTAAATGAACATGACTAACTTTCATCGACCTACTTTCCTACCACTATTTGGCTGTTATCAGCCACTAATGAGCCAACTATGTCCGATTTTCTACCTCCTTCTTTTCTAAAAAAGTGCACTTAATTTTTTAGCCCGTATTTTTCGAGTCTATATCGAAAAGTTCCCCTTGTAAGGCCTAAGAGCCTGGCAGCTTTTGTCTTATTATTCTTACTCTTTTGAAGCGCTTGCAATACGAGTTGTTTCTCCAATTCATTTAAAGACAAGCCCTCCGGCGGGATGTCTATTGGGGCTGTTTCTGCCAGAATTCGCTCCTTTTCATCTTCATCCATAGAAACCTTCTTAGTCATTATAAGAGGTAAATGTCCAGGCGTTATTACGTTACCCTTACACAAAATAACGGCTCTTTCAATGGTATTCTGAAGTTCTCGAATGTTTCCTTCCCACCTGTGTGATAGCAATAATTTTTCTACTTCTTTAGAAAGGGTAAGTATTCCTTTGCCCATTTTTATGCAATACCGTTCGATAAAGTATCTGCTAAGGGGTAGTATATCTTCAGGGCGTTCCCTGAGTGGAGGTATAACAATAGGAAATACATTTATGCGGTAGAACAAATCGTCCCTGAATTTTTTGTTCTTAACTAATTCGGAAAGGTTTTTATTAGTGGCACAAATTATTCTAACATCAACCTTAATTGTTTCAGTTCCACCTACCCGCTCCATCTCTCTGGCTTCAATAACTCTAAGTACTTTAGCCTGGATAGTAGGGTTCATTTCTGAGATTTCATCGAGAAAGAACGTACCCCCGGAAGCCAGTTCAAAACGTCCTTTTTTAGTTTTATCTGCGCCGGTAAAAGCGCCCTTTTCGTAACCAAAGAGTTCGCTTTCAAGAAGATTTTCTGGCAAGGCAGCACAATTAATGGCAACCATCGGGCCATTTGACCTTGGACTATTTAGATGAATTGCACGTGCAATCAACTCTTTTCCAGTACCACTTTCACCGAGTATTAAGACGGTTGAATCCGTTTGGGATACCTCTCCAGCAAGGCAAAGGGTTTCTACCATCCTTGGCGATGTGCCTACGATGTTACAAAAATTATAGTGAGCTTCAAGTTCCTGACGGAGATACTTATTTTCCGCCGTTAGAGAACCCACCTTTAGTGCCTTTTTAATAGCAATCTTGAGTGTATCATCCTTAAATGGTTTGGTAATATAGTCGAAGGCTCCTTCTTTTATTGCTTCAACTGCGGTTTCTATCGAGTCGAATGCAGTTATTACAATAATGGGAAGGTCTGGGTCCTTATTTCTTATATGCTTGAGAAATTCCAGTCTTCCCATCTTAGGCGTTCTCATGTCAGTAATTACTAAATGAAAGCGTTCCTTTTCCAGAAGAGGTAAAGCGTCGGAACCATCGCAAGCGATAACGTCCACATTGCCAATATCCTTGCATGCCATTGCCAGGACACGTCTCATTCGTTCTTCATCATCTGTGATTAAGATTCGCTGGTGCATCATAGCAACATGTTCCAAGAGTTTTGATTATATAAATTCTAAAATCAGACTTGAGACCATGAGTCCTGTCAGAAAAAGACCGATTAATAACAAAGGAACTGCGAACATCTTGGACAAGAATGAAAACATCGGGTTGGGGGGTGAAATCTTAAAGTTCCCCAATGTACCCTCACTTTGAAGCCTTTCGTAGTAAAGAGGCCGTTCATGAAGCATCTCTTCTTCAGTAATTCTTCCGGTAAACATTGCTTCATCAACGGGGAGCTTTTCTGGTAAAAGATGTGTATGGATAAAATGTATGGTGAATACAAAGACGGCTGCGAGGATTGCTTCATATCTGTGCACAATTAGAGCCAAATCTATGGCCCATCCTGGTAAGAATGCTGAGAAGTTGGCGGGAAACCATAACATAAACCCTGTGAGCCCCATTACTAAGGTTCCCCAAATTAACGAGAGGTATTCCATCTTTTCCCACCATATCCATCGCTCAAACCTGGGTCTGGGACCGAATCCTATAATCCATATAATTTCACCGAGTACGTCAAGTAAATCTTTTGGCTGGGGTACAACAGAATCCGGACCCCAGAGGAGTTCTTTTAGCTGTTTTTTGATAACCACTGCATACGATAGTTGGGCAAAATGTAAGAAACAAGCTAAAAATGTCAGGCCTGCACAAATGCGATGGATGTATCCTGCTATAGGGTATCCACCCATAAGTTGGTAAAGACAGTGTGCCCAAGCGTAATCCTTGAACGCCAGCGGCATTCCAGTTAAGACCAAACCAAAGAAGCTTATAATAATAAGGAAGTGGTTAAATCTATGCAGAGGTGTAAACCGTATGTATAACTCACTCTTCATGTTTTTTAGACCCCTTTCCCATGAGTTCGTCCAGGATTGTTCTAAACCATATCAGGAGGGAGTGGAGACCGAATGTAGAAAACGTCATCCCAAGAATTGCCATATATACCACAAATCCCAGAACAAGATAGGTTTGTGGGTCTCTGGCTAATTTCCCTATTGCTTGAGGTTCAGTATTTATATTCTTGAAAGCAAGAAATATTGATTTATATTGTTCGAGATTCTTAAATTGTGGATGCTCAATGTGTTTTGCAAATCTTGGACTCGAACCACCATGACATTTCCCACACGTTTCAACGATGTTGTTTTCGCCGACAGATGAATCCGGGTCGGTAGAATTCAGTATTATATGCTTTCCGTGGCAATCGGGGCAGGAGGCAATGTCCGTTCCTGTGCAACCAAGTGCAGTTAGTTGTCCATGAAGGTTAATACGATAAGAGTTTAAATGCGGTTCGTGACACGAGCCGCATTTTTCAATCATAATGTGCCTGCCAACTGGATTTTCAGCCCTTGGTGTATCACGTCTGGATTTTTCTCCCGTATGACAATCCTTACAGGTGAGGGGGTCTTTATCCTTGTCTCTCATTGCTTTAATATGGGAGCCATCAAGGTAATCCGCTGCAGGGTCATCGTGGCAAAATGTGATGCAGTCAACAGGTTTCAGGTTGGGCTCATGGTCACCCTCCACACCTTCGAGGTCTGCGTGACAATCTATGCAAAAGAAGTCCTCACCGCCATGCCCTGAAGCCTTAAAAGTATTAACATCCTCATCGCTCAAAAGCATGGAGGTAATGAATATCTCACCACTGACCGGGTCTATCTTAACTTTTGGCCCGCATTTTTCTGGGTCCTGGTGGCACTTAATACAATCGCTATTTTTCTGCGCCAGGACAAATCCGCCTGAGGCGGATAACAAAACGGTGGAAATAAATAGCGAGATAATAAGCACCCCAATTAAGGGCCTATTATGCAGCTTAAATTTTGGCTTGTAGTGGTAAGCCCACAATGACATTTGTAGATTCCTCCCCAAAAATCTACATATAGGGCACAAAAGTTAAACTTTTAGCGTCGTGGATTTAACTGGTGGTTCAACCCACTGGGATTGAACCACCAGAAAGTTCTAAGTCTTAACTAACAATTGCGCAAGGTTATTACTTTTTCTTTGCCTTTTTGGCTGCCGGTTTTAAGGGTGAAAGCAGAAGCTCGTCCTTTTCCAGATAGTCCTTCCATTTAGCCTTATCTGCAGGAGACATCTTCTCAATAACATCGTCTATAGTATCATGGTCTCTGTGGTCATCCTTTTCAAAGGTTTCCTTAAAGTTCATGACCGCATCGGGTTTTGTTTTTGGGCACTTGTTTGTTGCCTTCGCATCTTCCCAGTGGCACTCCAGACACTGCTCCTTTATTGTCTTATATGGACCATTGATGCCTGCAGTATATAGCCCAGCATCAAATTGTTCCTTTCGTGCAAGCATGGGGTCTTTCTTTAATAGCTCATTAAAGGCGTCTTTACCTTTGCCCTTATAATTCTTTTTCACCTCTTCATATTTTTCCCCAGGTCCGTGGCAGGCTTCGCACTGAACGTCTTCTAAGTATGGCTTGTTGTCCTTTATTTTCTTCTTGTATGCAGTAGCATGGCACTTTAAGCATTCAGGGTTGTTTTTATCCTGTTCGGTAGTCAGACGTTCTTCAAAAGTATGGGAGTGTAGTCTCTCCTTATATTCATCACCTTCGAAACATCCTTTTGAGAGGTGACACTTACAGCCAGCATTCCCTACATATAGATATTTCTGGGCTTCTTCTGCCCTTACCCAATTCGCCTGAGAAAATGTTAAAAAACTGATCACTGCAACGCCACAAACAACAATACGCCCCCTGTGCATCCAAGTTCTCCTTTCTTAATCTATAAAACTTTACAAAATACCCTATGCAAATCGCCTCATTTATGAGCTAAGAAGTTTAGCATTACTACCTCTTAATGTCAAGAAAAAAATGTGTCCTTGTGATAGCAATATAATAATGTCCTATTTCTGCAAAATGAAAATGTCCTATTCAGGAGTAGCTATAATGTTCTCCCTTAAAGGAGGATATTATGGCAAGAAAGGACATTTTCAGGATGACTCAGAAGGAGCTAAATAGGGTAAGTATAATCAACAACGTACTTAAGAAGGTAATAACACAGAAGAAAGCAGCGGATATTTTAGATTTAAGCGATAGACAGATAAGAAGGATAGTGAAAAGGGTTGGAGAGGAAGGTAATAAAGGGTTGATACATAAGTCCAGAGGTAGACATGGGCATAGGGCTATACCGAAGGATGTGAAAGCAAAGGTCTTAGAACTCTGCCAAAAGAGATATAAAGGCTTCGGTCCGACTCTTGCAGTAGAAAAGCTCTCTGAAATAGATAGGCTCAGCTTGAGCCGGGAAACCCTGAGGAAATGGCTCATAAAAGAAGGGTTGTCTTACAAGAGGCGTAAGAATAGACCTCATAAAAAGTGGCGTGAGAGAAAACAACATTATGGCGAAATGGTTCAAATGGATGGTTCGCATCATGATTGGCTTGAGGGAAGGCGTCCCAAAGCTTGTGCTTATGGGCTACATAGATGATGCCACAGGCAAGGTCTTTGCCAGGTTCTACCCTTATAAGGGCACAATCCCAGCCATGGATATCTTTAAACGCTATATCAAAGCCTATGGTCCGCCTAAGGCGGATGTATAAGCATACGACCTACCCGCCTGTGCGGAGCACGCAGACAGGCAAAAGCAAAAGAAGAGAGAAAGCCCCATGTACTTACTGTAAGAAAGACCTATAAGCTTTCGGCTGCTCACCCCTGGAGGAGATTTAAGCCTGTAGTGAGCAAAGCGAATCTAATTAACGAAGATATCCACAATTTTAATAATTATCCACAAAAAGAAAAAGAGATACTACTAATAATAAATAATCAAACTTAAAAAACAGGAGATTTTCATATTGCAGAAATAGGACATTATTATGATTATGTTGCTGTCACATAAGATTTTTTTATTCTTGCAACCCAGTTTGATTTTTGTTATATAGAAAGGTAAATTCGCCTACGGCTGACATTTTAAACGGTTCGCCCCGTTAGAAAACCTATTTTAGCGAGGTCAATAATGCCTTCATAACTTTACTAAGAAATTCTTTAATAGTTTTCTAACGGGGTTCGTGGAGGAATCCGATTATGGCTACATATAGAACTCCAGAAGTGCTTACCATGATGGAAATCCTTGAAGAGGCTATCCAGAGGGAAAAGGACTCTTACGACTATTATCATCACGCCGCTGTCGTAGCAGTTAAACCTTCCGCTAAGAAGATGTTCTTGAGTCTTGCAGAACGAGAAAAAGACCACATAACTGAATTATGTGCCCATCTAATGGAACTTAAGGCACAAATGGAAATAGACCGGGCTATTACTGGTGGAGCTAATCCACTTTGCTGATTGCGGATTTCGGAATTCGGAATACGGAATGCCAAAATGAGTTTTTTTATTCCGCACTCCGCATTCCGCATTTGAATTATGGATATAGCGTCAAAAGATTTGCTTCAGTTGTACTATTACCTGAAATTAACCCGTCATCTTGAGGGGCGCGTCACCACTTTATACCGTCAAGGGAAAATCCTTGGCGGCGCATGGACGAGCTACGGAACCGAGGCAATATCTGTAGGTTATTCTTACGCCTTAGAAAAAGATGATGTCATTGCTCCGTATTTCAGGGATATGGGCGCTTATCTTGTAAGAGGAATAACACCGAAACGCATAATGGCTCATTATCTCGGCAAAAAAACGGGGGTAACGGGTGGCAAAGAAGGCAACGTCCATGTTGGGGATATAAAATTAGGCATCTTTGGTTATCCAAGTCATCTCGCTGATAATCTTCCTGTTGCCGTTGGAGCCGCCCTCGCATTTAAAATCAGGGGTGAAAAAAGGGTTGCAGCCGCCACCACTGGAGATGGAGGCACAAGCCGTGGCGATTTTCACGAAGCCCTTAACATGGCATCCGTATTCAAGGTTCCCGCAGTATTTTTCTGTAACAACAATAAGTATGCTTATTCCACCCCTCTAACCCGCCAGATGGCTATTAAGAACGTTGTAGAGCGAGCCCTTGCCTACGCTATCCCGGCTGAAATAGTGGACGGCAACGACGTCGTCGCTGTTTATACTGCTGCAAAAAAGGCATACGCCAGGGCGCGAGAAGGCGGCGGTCCTACATTTATAGAATGCAAGACCATGCGCATGCATGGCCATTCCGAGCATGACAGCGCCAAGTATGTACCAAAAGAACTTCTTGAAGAATGGAAGAAAAAAGACCCCATCATTAACATGGAAAAATACCTGTTGAATAATAAGATTGCTAACCAGCCGGGATTAGACGAAGTGGATAAAAGGGTTAAACAAGAGCTTGTTGATGCAGAAGAATTTGCTGAAAAGAGTCCTTATCCCGAGGGTAAAGAAGCTATAGAGGGACTATACGCTACGCCATTGTAATAGGTGATGGGTAATGACCAAATCCCAAATCAAAATCCCAATTAAGGAATTTTTTTTAATTGCTCATTGGTAATTGTTAATTAATTGGGATTTGGTAATTGGACATTTTATCCATCAGTAGGGAAAATGCCATGAAAGAACTCACATATTTAGAAGCCATCCAGCAGGCGTTAATAGAAGAAATGGAGAGGGACAAAAGTGTCTTCCTCCTGGGCGAAGACATAGGCGTCTACGGCGGTGCATTTCGTGTTACCGAAGGATTGTATGAAAAGTTTGGCGAGTTGCGTGTTATTGATACCCCACTTTCTGAATCGGGTTTTACAGGGGCAGCGATAGGAGCGTCACTTGTAGGAATGAGACCTGTTGTCGAAATGCAATTTGCAGACTTTATCTCCTGCGCCTTTGACCAGATTGTAATGGTTGCCGCCAAGAATTTCTACCGCTGGGGAGGAAAGACTCCCATTGTAATCAGGGCGCCTTACGGTGGCAATGTTCATGGCGGACCTTTTCACTCCACATGTCCAGAAGGCTGGTTCTTTAACGTACCAGGACTTAAACTGGTTGCTCCAAGTACAGCTTACGATGCAAAAGGCTTGCTTAAGGCATCTATCAGGGATGATGACCC
>JACQHT010000084.1 GCA_016198835.1 Planctomycetota bacterium
ATCAGGTTGCCTGATGAATCTACCATTACCTTTGCCTCCACTTGTTTTCCTACTGTCATTGGTAGTTTGCCCTTTACTAATGCGCCAGTGGTGTCAATATCCGAGCCGAGCACTGTGATGATGTTGCCTGCTATTGCCGTGATAATGCCTTTAATCTCGCCAGAAGAAGAGGGTCCTTTATCCTCGAGGCTAACAAATGTCGCTACACCATTATTGTAGTAGCCCTTTACCTCTATTTGGTCCCCAACCTGTACCTGGCTGCAATTGCCGGGTTTGCCAAGTATCTTGTAATATTTCACATTTGTAAGGTCAACTTCAACACTATCGTCCAGAACCCTAACTACTTCTAAGTCACAATCTATTGAACTAACGATGCCCTTCACCTTTACTTCAGTGCCTTTACTGCTCGAACCTCCGTGACTTGCCATTATGTTTGATTGAATTGTTGACAAAGCAGTAAAACCCACAACAAGCGCAGTTAAGACATTCTTTGCATTAAACAAATTTCTCATTTCTATCTCCTAAAAAAGTTCCATTAACAAATTTCTAACCTAACCCGAGTGCCGTTTTCTTAAATTATTCTTTGTTTATTAATCACCTTCCTTTACCTCTAAATTAAGCTTAATTGATTAAGCATGTTAACTTGCTATTTATCCTTATAGCGAATGATGTGCCACAAAATTTATGTATGGCATCATGGTCATATATAGGTTGTAATATTTGTAATTACAAAATATTATGTATTTTAATATTTAAACATAAAAGCCGTAAGTATATTTTGATATTTAACTAACTGATAGAAATTTTACAAGATTTTTGTAATACTTGCACACATATCCTTATAGGTGTGATACAAATTTGTTAGCATACGTCCCGGGATTCTTAATGCAGAAAAAAAACGTGCCGCCTTACAGCATTGGTATAGGAGGGGTAAGCTGTAAGACGGCAGTTATAGGGGCACGATTTGGCGTGCCCAAAAAGGCAGGGTTTGAAAAATCAACCCCCTACCTACGTTACGTTACTTCGTCTTGACTGTTCTCGCCTTTATCTTTCCATCGGTCTGGCGTTTTCCCTTAGCGGTTATCTTCTGCCCTACGCTTAGGCCTGAAAAACTGGTTGTCGTCCCCTTAAATTTGGATGAAGAGGAAACCCCAATTGTTTCTCCCTTAACTACAAGCTCCCCCTCCTCGGGATTCGATGCGTCCGGGGTAATTACGCTAATTTTACCCTTAACTGTAGTAAAGTTCTGTATAGGTGGTCCATGTATGGTAGTAGTTGTTGTAGGGATTGTCGTAGTTGTAGTTGCTCCTGGACAGGTGTAGTTATACACTTCAACCTCGTATGCCTGTAATGTTCCGTTCAGCCACCATCCCTCAGCCTTTACCTGATGTCCAACCTGAAGGTTGCTAAAGGTGGGCAATGGGCATGGTGAGTGTTCAGCCTTAATTTGAGCTATGTTTGCAAGAACCTCAAAAGTTTGACTGTTCTTCGTCATTACTTCAAAGCTCTCGTTATTGGAATCAATCGAGGTTATATTCCCATAAATCTTTACCTCGTTACCGTTATCATTGCCATTTCCATTATCATTGTCATTATCGTTCTGGTTGTCATTGCTGTTGTCGTCGTCATTAGAATTGCCGTTGTGGTTGTCATCGCTATTGCTATTGTCGTTATCATTGTTGTTCTCATTCCAGGCGTCATCGCTACTTGCCATCAAGACGCCCACCTGCCATCTGTCGGGTAGGCATGTAGCAGACAACGAAAATATCAATGCGGCGAGTATAGAAATTAGTACGGTAATATTACACTTCATTTTAATCCTCCAAAAAAACATTTTAAACCTGTTCCTGCCCCTGATTAAATCATGGGTTCAGGAATTCAAATAGACAGAAAAAACTTTCCCATTCGCCCAAAGAATGGCGAGCCCGCCGTCATTTGGACAGATTTTTTTATTTTCTTATGCTCACCTCCCGAAAAAATGATTGTCAATTGTTTTGCGTTTGCGTGGTAAACCCTACCGGGCTTTAACGAGGGTTGCCTTAACGGTGCCATCCGTCTGGGGCAGTCCTTTAACCTTTACTAATTGACCCTGATAAAGCCCGGAAATATCACTTGCGGTTCCCTTAAATTTAGTGCTTCCTCTAATACTTACAGTATAATTTTTGACAACGATTACGCTTGCGTTAATATCTATTAGAGAAATGTTGTCTTTAATGGTGATATTGCCACTCGCCTGGCATCCTGTTCCGTTATAATTTTTTACCTCAATTTCTATTGCATCAACATAGGTAGGGCGCTCCCAGCCGCTAACCTCTACGTAATGACCAATTTGAAGGTAGCAGAAGGTGAGGTGTGGGCCATGGTCGGCTTCAATCTCGGTATAGTTAGAAGTCTTAAAGGTGCGTCCACCGGCAACAAAGGTCTTTTTACTATAATTTATTGATGTGATGGTTCCATAATATTTAATCCCATCGTCTGCCTGTGCGGTGTTAATAGAAATTGCCCCTGTAGTGAAAAATAAGAGCGCCAATAGAAAAAGGGCTGAAGGCTGAGGAAAAGATAGGCTGAAGGAAAAATCTTTTTCTTCAGCCCTCAGCCTTAAGCCTGCAGCCTTTTGGCTAACGAATCTAAAGGAAGACAAGATTTTATTCATGCTGGTGCAATTCGCAAGGTCTATGCCACAGATTAATGAACAATATAAGCTGATAAGGGTATTTTACAGCAAGTCTCAGGCTGGCAAGGGGTTTGCACCAATTGTATATTTTGTGGGACTGTCGAGGGGTTAGTGGTGGACTTTAATTTGGTCGGGTATATCTATAAATCTTACATGGTTTTGCTTGTAAAAATTACCTCGGTAGGGGTGTCCGCCTGAGGCGGACTGCGCCCTTTCTGCCTGTGCGTGGCACGCAGACAGGATTATTGGGCAGGACAAGCCCCGCCCCTACATTTACCGGTTACGTTTCAATCGTTCTATCATCCTTTCAATCTCCTCCTCTGGCCAGCGAAGATGGAGACCCTTGCGGATGGGTTTTGGGAACTCGCCTTTTTCTATCCAGTTCATTATCGTCCAGCGAGTAACCCCGAATAGTTTGCATATATCGGATAACTTTAAAAAGCGTACCATAGGGAAAAGAAGAAGTTGAGAAGTTAAGTAGGGGCAAACGGCTGTTCGCCCTATCCTATTCAAGTGTTTGACCGTCTATTACATCCGTTTCAACCTCGTTGTAAATACACTCGATGCCCTTTGAATCTGCATGATGAAAGTATTCGCACCTTCCTGCCTGTGCGATGCACGCAGAGAGGCAAGCAGGACAGTAAGTGCCTACCACATGCGACATAACACCATTTTCATCGTCCACGCTGAGGATTGTCCATGTTTCAATTGGAATTAGCATTTGCCACCATCCTTTTCTAATGTGGAATTCGGATTGCAGAATTAAAATATCTTCCTTTTGACTTTCCGCATTCCACGCTCCGCATTCCGCATTTGGCTGAGCTCTTTTTTAAGCTCCCTTCTTATTGCCATCAGCTGCTCCAAATGTGAGGTACAAAAGGAGCACGCAATATCAATGCTCGCGTTACGAAGCAGTTCGGATAAAAACACAATATCATGCCCGATAAATTCGGCACAAATAAAATTCTCAAGTTCACCCCGTTGCAATTTGCTATGGGGCTCACGTCGAAAAGCAAGTCCGATGGATTTACTTTTTGCCTCTTGACTATGCTTAGTGTATTTTTTGGCTTCCATTTCACGACATGTCGTCATGACGTGTATTCCCCCTTTCTTTTCCGCCAGAGGCGGATTTTCGCCCAGGCGAATCCGCCTCTGGCGTGACAGGAATGGTTTCTAACAATTTATCCAGGCGTTTCTTTACTGAACTCTGCACCATAAGCCATAGAAAAGAACCTTCCGTTTGTACCATCTCACGGACGCTTCCATCGTCATGCGCAAGAATATCATTAACAATTTCCTCCTTTGAACAGTATTGGTCGCAGCGGAGCTGGTAAAGTTCTTTAAAAGACTTTTGCAAAAGCTTTTCTCGCATTATTTCTCCCATATTGTTGTCCTCCTTGCCCGCCATTAATTGGGCGGAGTGATTTTATTTGCTTTATGTTCCACCATTCTGGTAAGATTTATTTGCTTGTTTTGAAAAGACAAGGGAGGCAATACCATGGCAGACATTAATGACGTAAAGGTAAAGATTCTGGAAATGGCTCGTAATCTCATCCTCGACATAGAGGCTCCAAGCGAAATAAGAGGCAGCGGGCTTCTTAAGGTCGAAAATTACCTTGAGGCATACGAGAAGGCGTACAATCGTCTCTGCGAACTGACCGGCATAGAGGTAACTGAGAAGGTACCCTGAATATCTGAGCATTTTTGCATCCCCGTTATATAGTGAGGCTATGTTTTCTTACGCGATTGCGTATTATAGCACAATTTCGTATTTTTTCCGTACTTTATTATAGCACAACTCTTGTTGCCGTGCAAATGTTTTCTATATTTTCGTCACAACATACGTTATTATAAGCAGTTATGAATGGTACGGCGTTTCGTATTTGAATTGTAATACACATCGTATTTTTTTCGTAATATTACTATGAAACTCATGGACAAGCTAAGGCATTTGAGAGACACAAGGGGCTGGACAAAAAAAGACGTTGCCAGAAAAGCAGGCGTAGCCTATACTACATACGCAGAATATGAAAGAAAAAAACGTCAAAGTAAGCCGACTATCAAGCACGCACGGGCAATTGCGAGGGTATTTGGATTAAGTGCAGATTATCTGCTTGACGAAACAAAGGGTTATCCACCGCCTCCAGAAACCCAGAGACCATCTTCTTTAATAAACATCATTGGCTTAGTCTCCGCAGGTGAAACAGAGATTGCCTATGATGATGCCGGTCTTCCAGTAGGCGGGTCAATTGAAGAACCACTTGAGAGACCTTATGACGTTAAGGATGCGCACACCTATGGGCTATTAATTGAAGGCAACAGCATGCTTCCCGGATATCCTAAAGGGACAAAAGTTGTCGTATGCCCTTCCGAGACGGTAAAAACAGGCGATATTGTTATATGCCGTCTGCGCAGTACAGGAAAGGTTTACATTAAAGAGATTAAATTTCAAGGCGATGTAGTGATACTGAGTTCTCACAATACGACGAGCTACCCCCCTACGGCAGTTCCACAAAAAGACATTCTCTTTTGCCATAAGGTTGTGTGGGTAAGAAGGCCATAATTAGTTCATAGTTCATAGCCTGTAACAGAAGAAGATAGGAACTTAAGCAGTTAGGAAGTTGGGATGTAAAATATCTGCTTCTGAACTTCCGGACTTCTCATCTTCTTAACTTCTGAGCTATCAGCTATGAGCCATGAGCCACGAGCTAAAATGGTTCTTATAATAGACAATTACGATTCCTTCACTTATAACCTTGTTCAGGCAGTTGGGGCAATGGGAGCGGAGGTAACCGTCATGAGAAATGATAAGGTTACAATCCCCCAGATTGAGCAAATGAACCCCGGGCACATCATTATATCCCCAGGTCCATGCACGCCGAAGGAAGGGGGCATCTCTAATGACGTAATTAAGCGCCTTTCGGGAAAGATCCCCATCCTCGGCGTCTGTCTCGGACACCAGTGTATAGCATATTCTTACGGGGCTGATGTGGTAAGAGCACGCAGGCTCATGCACGGAAAGACCTCGATGATTATGCACGATGGAAAGACAATATTTAAAGGCATTCAGAACCCATTTGAGGCTACACGGTACCACTCTCTGATAGTTAAGGAAGACACCTTGCCGGACTGTTTTGAGGTTTCTGCAAGGGCAGATGAGGACGAGGTAATGGGCATCAGGCACAAGGAGTTTCCACTCGAAGGTGTTCAATTCCACCCCGAATCTTTTCTGACGGAGGAGGGCCCAAAGTTGCTCAAGAATTTCCTCAGTAGGTAGGGGCGTCCGCCTGAGGCGGACTGCGCCCTTTCTGCCTGTGCGTGGCACGCAGACAGGATTATTGGACGGGACTTGCCCTGCCCCTACGTCCAGGAAAATTATACATTGAAAAACTTCGCTGACCGACTAATCGAGATTATAGGGAAAAAGAATACCCCCGTATGTGTCGGGCTTGACCCATCCGCTTCAGGCGGAGAATCTATTCCACAGAAAATAACACAATCTGCCTATAAAAGATTCGGTAAGGGGCTTAGAGGCACAGCAGAAGCCATCTACCAATTCAACCTTAGCATAATTGATATTACATCCCCCTATATTGGAATCGTAAAGCCCCAGATAGCATTTTACGAAGCGTGCGGTTACTGGGGAATCAAGGCTTATATAGATACAATTAAATACGCCCATAAAAAAGGTCTTATCGTTATAGGTGATATTAAAAGGGGAGACGTACCACACACCGCAGAGGCTTATGCCGAAGCACACCTCGGAGGACCCTATGCGACAGACGCTGTTACTGTAAATCCATATCTTGGCGAGGACAGCATAGCGCCGTTTATTAAAATGGCAGAGAAATTCGGCAAGGGCGTATTTGTGCTTGTAAAAACAACGAATCCTTCTTCATCCGATTTTCAGGATTTGCTTGTAGGGCATCCGCCTCAGGCGGACAACGTGCCCCTACACCGATACGTTGCGGAAAAGGTTAACCAGTGGGGCAAACCGCTAATCGGTAAAAGCAGGTATAGCTCAATCGGTGCCGTGCTTAGCGCAGATGCAGCACGCCACCTTAGAACCATAATGCCGAAATCATTTTTTCTTATCCCGGGCTTCGGCGCACAGGGTGCAACTGCAAAAGATGTTAAACACTGTTTCAATCCCGACGGGTATGGCGCCATAATCAGCGCCTCACGTTCCATCATATACGCATGGACGACCTCACCATGGAAAGAAAAATACGGACCAAAGAAGTGGGAACAGGCAGTAGAAGCAGCGATAATTGAGATGAAAAAGGCAATAGGCTGGCAGGAGAAGAACACACCCCCTTCCCCCTCTTTTTAGAGGGGGGAGCACGGCTTTTCCCCTCTACGGGGCACCCAAGCGGTGCCTGGGTCGGGGGATTAAGGGGTGTGTTGGTGCATGAGGGAGTGATTAAGAGCTTTGAGTATGGAAAATAGTTTTTCAGGAAAAAAGGTAACCGTTATGGGCCTCGGTCTTTTTGGAGGCGGCGTTGGAGTAACACGCTTCCTCGTTCGACAGGGGGCGCACGTGACCGTTACAGACCTGAAAAGCCCCTCCGAGTTATCAAAATCAATGGAACAGGTAGGGGCAGGTTTACCCCGTATTAAATACGGGGCTGCCCCTACTTGCTTTCCTGTGCAATACAGGTTAGGCGAACACAGGGAAGCCGATTTCAAGGATATTGACATGTTGGTAGTCAACCCTGCCGTCCCAAAAAACTCACCATTTTTACAGATTGCAAGGGAAAATAATGTTCCACTCGAAACAGAGATGAACATATTCTTTAAACTCTGCCCCGCGCCAATTACAGGGATAACGGGCAGTAACGGCAAATCCACAACAACAGCCCTTCTAAGCAACATGTTGCGAAGCACAGGCAGAAAGACATGGACCGGCGGTAACATTGGCTATTCACTCCTTGAGCATATTGAGGAGATAAAACCCAATGACTATGTAGTTCTTGAACTTTCAAACTTTCAACTGGAGGACCTTTCCGCCTCAGGCGGACCTCGCCTGAGCCCGCATATTGGGATTGTTACGAATATATCCCCAAATCACCTCGATAGGCATCCTGACATGCAGGATTATATAAACGCAAAAAAGGGGATATTTCGACATCAGAAATCCACCGATTATATAATCCTCAACTACGATGACCCTGAGTTAAGGAACTGGGCGAAGGAATGCGTTGGTAAGGTCGTATGGTTCAGCGCAAAGGTAGAGACGCAAAATTTTGCGTCTCTACGCAATCAGAAATTGCCGGGCATCCACAACACGCAGAATATCCTTGCCGCCGCAACAGCCGCAAACATATTAGGGGCAAAAGATACACATATCGCAGAAGGGCTGAGCAGTTTTAAAGGGCTTGAGCACAGGCTTGAATTTGTTTCAGAGATTGACGGCATTCACTACTATAATGATTCAAAGGCAACCACGCCGGAGGCGGCTATTGCAGCAATAAACGCCTTCAATGCGCCAATCGTGCTCATAGCAGGCGGCTATGACAAAGGAGTAAGCCTCGACCGTTTTGCAGAGGAGTGTGTTAAGCGTATAAAATATGTTATACTGATAGGGAAGACCGCAGAGAAGATTGCTTCGCTTATTAAGGAAAAGAAAA
>JACQHT010000085.1 GCA_016198835.1 Planctomycetota bacterium
ATACTCTCGCTTCTGTCCCTCTTCTTCAAGTCCACCCAAGGGATAGGCGGACTCGCCCCACCCAAAAGATGGCGGGCAGGCAATATTTTGGGCGAGGATTTCAATGCCGAGAAATTTTCCTATCCCGTGTGCGGCGTGAACAACGTAATCACCCTTCTCAAGCTCAAGGAATGAGTCAATTGCCCTGCCAGGGAGGGGCTTCTTAGGCTCTCTCCTTTGCTTGTATCTCTTGAAAATCTCATGATGAGGAAGAAGCGCAATAGAAATATCCCTGAACTGGAAGCCGTGGGACAAACGTCCAATCCGCAATTCGAGTCTTTTTTCTAAATGAGGCGCTGTGTCTTTCAAAAGCTCATGAAGCCTTTGCTTCTCCGCCTCGTTGTTGCAGAACACGATGGTGCGGGCGTTTAAACCGCATACGTCTGAAAGTTCTTTTATAATTGTAGTAATACTCGAAGATGATTCTTTATTAACTACGTTTTTAAAGTGTTCTATGGAGGCAACGTTGAAAATATAGCTGTTTAATTCTTCTACAATTGGAAGGCACGAAAGGTTCAGGCTTGTATGGCGATGAAATTTACCCTTCAGGGTTTCATAGCTAAAGCTACACAATGGTAATTCGTGAATCATTCCTGCCTTTGTCTCTATAGCCTGTGGTTCCTTTAGCACAATTAATGTATCTTCGGGAAGATAATCAAGCAGGGTTTCATTACGCTGGGACGTATGGCTATCTACCACGCCAAGAAATTGGCATTGCTCTACTTCCCTTTCAGAAGTCTGGGTCTCTACATTAAACTCCCTTAAGGACTCAATCGTGTCGCCAAAGAATTCAATTCGATAAGGAACGCTGGATGAATGTGGATATATATCGAGAATACCTCCACGAAGGCTAAATTCCCTGGGCATCTCAACAAACGGAACACGTGTAAAATCTTGTGCTTTTACCCACTCAAGCACCTTTTCTAATGTATATTCCTCCCCCTTTCTGACCACAAGCGAGTTGGCAAGCAAGTTCTCCCTTGAAGGAACGTCTTGCAAGAGGGCTTGAATCGGCGCTACTATAAGTCTTGAGTCCCGAGTCTTGAGTCTTGAGTCTCGAAATAGCGACTCTGTTGCGAGGATTTGCAAGACATTTAACCGCCCCACATCCTCCATTCCACCCATTGTAGAGGAAGGTATATCCTCTCGTACAGGGAAAAGAAGCTCTTTACCAGTAGAAAAGAGATTTATATCTTGAAAACTTTCCTCAGCATCATCCACAGTCGGGGTGATGAGTAAGATGTAAGAAATGAATGAATCTTCCGCAATGGCAGAAAGCAGGTAAGCAGCGGATGAGCCCCATAAACCGCTTGCCCAGCAGTTTGTGCCCTTGCCTAAATCCTCTTTCAGTCTCTTAAACGAATCAGATTGCTGTAATAATTTCAGAATATCTTTCATTGATGTGATAAACAAAGGGTAACCCTATGGGTGTTACAAATGCGTGTTTTATTTTATATTAAACAAAAAAGTGTGCCAGGTCAAGTGAATTTGAAATGCAGGTAAGGATTCGTATTGACAAACTTTTGACATGGTTATTATAATGGACGTCTATTAATGAGGTTTTGTCTAAGATGAATAAAAGAACCTTCGCAGCCATTACCTCCCCCATAGGCGAAGGGGGAATAAGCGTCATCCATGTATCCGGCGCATCCTCTATTGAAATCGTTAATAAGATTTTCAGGGGCAAAGGTATAAAGGATTTAAGCCGAGCCGGGGATGGAAGGCTCTATTACGGTACGATTGAAGACAATGGTACAACCATTGACGAGGCAATTGTAAGTGTTACAAGAAGTGTAGAAACGCAAAATCTTGCGTCTGTACAGATTAATTGCCATGGGGGCATCTTAGCAACACGTCGTGTGCTCGATTGCATCAAAGATGAGGGAGCTATTGAGGTTGATTGGCAAAAACTCGTCGCTCAATCCTTTGAGAATGATAAAATAGATGCTACTCAACAGGAAGCCCTATTGGAACTCATAAAGGCAAAAACAACCCTTGCTGCAAAGGTTTTTCTTGACCAGTACAAAGGGGCGCTATCAGCTGCTATTACGGAGTGTGGATTGCGGACGCCAGAGGACGCCCGCCCTGGTGGGCGGATTTCGGAATGCCAAAAACAGAATAATTCCGCAATTGAAAGGTTGCTTAATACGGCTGACTTTGGCATTGCCCTGGCTCATCCGTTGAAGGTGACCATTGCAGGCAGCCCCAATGCAGGCAAATCAACCCTTACAAACGCCTTGCTCGGCAGGGAGCGTGTTATTGTTCACCACGAGCCAGGCACAACAAGGGATGCTGTAACAGATATTGTCTCGGTAGATGGAATGCCCCTTGAGTTAACAGATACGGCAGGAATCAGGAATACAAACAATATGATTGAAGGTCTTGCAATCAATGAGACGATACGCAGGCTTTTGGCTACAGATATAGCCGTAATTGTTTTTGATAACGCAAAACCTCAGAATGAAGATAGTCTTAAGACTATTAAATCTCTTGGAATCCCCCCTATCCCCCCCTTTAGTAAAGGGGGGAAGGGGGGATTTGGAGTAGAAATTATTCCGGTTGTAAACAAAATAGGCCTTCCTTCCGTAC
>JACQHT010000074.1 GCA_016198835.1 Planctomycetota bacterium
GAATAGCAAGGGTTAGAAGTTATAGCATTCTCGAATTGCTCCTCAGCGAGTATGGCATTTCGTTTAAACTCATCAGGATTACTCTGCGTCTTTGTTAATTGTAAAAACATTCTTCCGAGTTCAAAATGATAGACACTATTTGACTTATCGAGGGTGATACATTTTTGCATGTATGGGATTGACAATGGAATATTTTCTTGAGAAGATTCTGCCAGCATCTTAGCCTTCCTATAGTACACATCAGCCATACACGTCCTTAACACAGGAATGGAAAAGAAGATTGTAAGAATAATAATAAAGGCATATAAAGGTTTTCTTAAAGCATGGGCTGAAGGCTGAAGGCTGAAGGCCGAAGGCTGCAAGACATTGCGCCCTTTTTCCGTATTTTTTAAATGAGCCGTTAGCGTTAACAAAGCCAGGATTATTGAGAATAGTAATGCGTTAGCTGTAATGAACATGTTGAAATCCGTTGTGCTGTGAACTATTATTGCCGTTAGACTGCACAACAACCCAACCGAGATATTTCTTACATAGGCGTCTCGCCTCTTTGTTAGTTGACTGATAATCTTGTAGGTGAAGAATCCTCCGCCTATAACTGTAACTGCCAATCCAGACAAACCCATTTCAGAAAGGAGTTCGAGGTAGTCATTATGGGCATGGTCGTACGTTAACTCATCAGGGATTGTTTTGTATTTCTTGTATATATCAATAAATGTGCCTTTGCCGGTTCCAAGGATTAGAAAGTCTCTTAATATTCCACCTGTATCTTTCCAGATGTCCGTCCTTCCCTCTATAGTCAACTCATTCATCGTTGAGAATCTTTCGTACAGCGAATTTAGCCCCACCCAGGAGGCAAAGAATAAGACCCCTGATAATCCCCCAACCACAAAAACAAGTTCATTTCTTTTATAAAACTTTTTTAAGATATATATGCCAAATATCCAGATTGAGATAAGGAAACCCATAACTCCCATCCGAGACTGTGATAGAAAGAGCGCACCTACTAAGAGCGCAATAGAAATCAGTAATAAGATGTTTGTAAAATTCTTTCTGCTGGAAAGCAGGGATAATTTAGCCCTGAACGAGGACTCTTCAGGGTGGTCCTTAATGGTTAAACTGCAAATGCTAAACGAGACTGCTATGGGAATTATCATCTCAAGAAGGCCCGCAAGATGATTCGGATTCACGTATGTGGCAGCAAGGCGGTCTATATTGTACTTCCGGGGTGCAAATAATATATTCCTGTTACCATTTGAATATTCGCAGAAACCATAAACAGCTTCAAAGCATCCGACAAGGATTATTGAAAAAAGTAGGTAATTTATCTCCCTGTGGGTCTTAAAATTATTCACGATTAAAAAAAAGACCGCCACATACGAAAGTATCTTGAATAGTTCTATACGAGTGGAGTGAGGGTTTATGCTTATTGTCATCCGTTTCTCTACCCTGTCTTCTCCCCCCAGGGTTAAGGGTGCGGTTTCGGATTTCGGATTTCGGATTTCGGATTTTAGATTGTGGTCTTCTTTGTCTGGTAAGTAATTGGAATATATTTCGTATGTTTCAGGGGACAAGAATCTTATTGCCGACATGGGTAATGGAACGGTCTGAAAAAGCAGGATGCCTACGAATATCAAGAAAGGCACGTTTAAAGGCGTCTTAACGAACCCGAATCGGCTTTTTGGCATTTTGCATACCAAATCCTGCCTATCGCTTAGAGATTCCTCCACAGATTCGTCCCTCAAGCATAGCAATTTAATCATCCACGTCAGAACCAAGCCAATAACAATCAATTCCATCATGCTGAATGCCCGTACATGAACTGAACCAATGGCAATAGGTGTGAATACCACCAATCCAATCACACCCGAAATAATTATCTTGTCACAAATTTGTGCAATTCTTTTTTTCATCACATTTGGTATGGGCGTATTGCAATACGCCCTTACATTCTACGTATCCTTTTTTTCGTCTTCACCATAATAATGGTGATAATATCCGTAACGATAGTAGTAGTAACCGTAAGAAGACCTTCTATCCATTGAGACATTATTTAAGATAGCGCCTATAAACCGCCCGCCAATATCTTCCAATTGTTCTTTAGCCCTCTTTGTTCCCCTTATATCGCTCTTTGCAGCACGTATTACACAGATACAGCCATCCACCTTGGTTGCAATTATCCTTGCATCCGTAACGGCAACCATAGGTGAAGAGTCAATAACAATCCTTGCATATTTTCCTTTTAGCTTTTCAATCAATTCATCCATACTTTTCGAACCGAGAAGCTCGGAAGGATTTGGTGGAATAGGTCCAGAGGGAAGTACATAGAGGTTTTCTACAGGTGATTCCTGGATTACCTCATCCATTGAGGCTTCTCCAATGAGCAAGTTTGTAAGCCCCTTTGAGTTATCAATCTTAAAGGTCTTATGAATCCTTGGACGTCTCAAATCAGCATCAATAAGTAGCACCGAATCATTACCCTGCGCAAGCACTGTGGCGAGATTTACAGCCGTGACAGTCTTACCCTCGGTAGGATATGCGCTTGTAACAAGAATGGAATGAACCTTTCTATCCGGTGAGGAAAACAGTACGCCAGTACGAATCGTTCTGTATGCCTCCGAAGCGCTTGAGCGCAACTCGTAATGTGCTATTAAATCCTTCCTGAATGTGTCATCCGTGCCATTCTCGCCTTCGCTATTCTTCAGGTCCTCAATTGTCGGAACAAAACCTAATAGGGGCAATTTGATGCGATTTTCCACGTCATCAGGACCTTTAACCGTGTTGTCAAGGTAATCGAGGAAGAATGCTAATCCTGTACCAAAGGTTAATCCCACAAGCATAGCCAATAAAATATTGAGCTTCTTCTTGGGTTTATAAGGAACCTTTGGTATCTCAGCCCCGTCAACCACCTGCACATTGGTTGTCTTGATCCCTGAGGACACCCCAGCCTCCTTCATCCTTTGAAGAAGCCCATTATACAGTTCTGTATTTGCCTTAACCTCTCTTTCCAGGCTTTTGTAAGGAATCGTCTTTTTAGCAATCACAAGCACTTCCTTTTTCAAATCTTCAAGCTTACCACGAAGTTCTTCTTCCTTCGCCAATGCCTGCTTATACTCAAGTTCCATTCCATCCTTAAACCTTTGAACCCTGGCATCCATCATCTGTTTAATTGTTTCCATCTGGGTTTTAATACGAAGGGCAGCAGGATGGTCTGGTTTTAGACGACCGAGTTCAAAGAGATATTCTGCATTAGCCTTGACATATTCAATCTCTAAATCGTCTATAAGCGTACTCTTTATTACAGCCGGAATAGATTCGACATCAGCATTCTTAAGCACTGCGCACATGGTTTCCACATCTATGTGTTTAGCTTCCGCTTCGGTCAAAAGTGTCGAAATCCTTTTCAGGTTCTCCTGCAAAATACTTTGTTTCTCATCCAGGGCTACAATATCATTTCCCTCACAGTACCTATACAAAGCCATCTCTGATTCTTCTAATCTTCCCTTTAATTCCACCAATTGCTCTGATAGCTGCCCGCTTGCATCTATTGTAGTAACAGTTTTGTTTTGCAAATTCTGCTGGATGTATTCTTCGGCAAGGGTGTTTGTGATTAATGCGGAAAGGTCGGGATAATATGTGTTTGCATTTACCTTAACCAGCTCGCTATTCCTTATCGGCTGTATCTCGATTCGGCGTAAAAAAGCATCTATCAATGCCGACTTCTCAAAATCCTTATCCCATATCCCCCCCGTCAAAGTTTTTTCACTACCCACGGCGTTAGAAAGCCACATAACCAATGCAGTCTTTATTCCATCAATAGGTGAGTCCTCATCAGTAGGGGCAAATTCGGGATGCTGGTCAAGATTTAGCCTCTTTATAACTTTGTCTGCTAATGTTCTGCTTTTAATTATTTCATATTGTGTTCTGTAGAAGTCGTCTCCGCTGTAATTAAGTCCGCTCGTCTTAACCACATCCTCAAACGACAGCACCTTTGGGGCCTCCCTGGAAATCCGTAATGTGGTAGTAGCCTGATAAACAGGCTTCATCTTGAATGTTCCAATGGTAACTATTACTGTAAACACTACAAGGACGCTGATTATTGTCCACCGCTGGCGAAGGATTATCCGCCAATAATCCATAAGATTAACATTTTCCTCACTTTCCCTTTCATCATGGAATGGAGGTCTTATGATATTATTAACTAAACTCTTGTTAGAATTTTCTAAGTTACTTATTTCCTTCCACATTGTCCGCCCTCAAACATAATTATTCAAATGGATATGCAATTTTTAATTATTCCTGCCTTCGCAAGTCCTCAATTTCATAAGTCTTTCGGATTTCCTTAATTACCTCTTACAGTCTCAAAGGCAAAGGCAGAGGCAAACCCGGATGTAAAAGCCGTTGAAAGTGCCTTTGCATACTCCTGAGAGTATGCCCCCACGACCTTTAAGGTACTCTTGCCCACGTAAAGAACATCCCCACCATCAACAGGGATATTTTCAGCTTTGCCATCAAGTACGTCCTTAAAATTTATCTTTACAGTTACCTCTCTACCATCCGGCAACCTTTTTGTTACCTTTGCATCCTTCATGGATGCGATGTCTGAAAAACTGCCAGCCTCAGATAATGCCTGCATAACGGTCATCTTCTTCTTTAAGGCATATGCGCCAGGCTTTTTTACCTCCCCGCTTACAAAATAGAATTCAGTAGTAGGCACGTAAATAATATCACCCGGAAGAATCTCAATATTAAGCTCTGGGCTCCCGGTTTCCAGAAGCTCATGGACGCTAATCGTGTAGATGGTTGGCATATCGGCAGATTCTTTTTGCCTTGCAGGAATAACGTAAAGCTTGTGTCCGGCAAGCCTCTCTTGACCCTTCGATAGTCCACCAGCCCTGCTAAGCAGTTCAACAAGCGTATTAACAGGCTTTGTAAGGGGAAAAACCCCCGGCTCTTCCACGCCGCCTATAACCGCAGTCCACCTGCTCTTATATTCTTTAACAAATATGCTTACCTGTGGTTCCTTCAGGTACTTTTCGCCCAACAATTCCGCAATCTTCTGTTCCAACTCGTATGGGGTTAAACCTGCCACAAGTACCTTCCCAATTAATGGATAGCTGATATAACCATCAAGACCAATTCGAATACTCCTATCAAGTTCTGGTGATAATAGAACCTTTATCTCAAGGACGTCTTCTGGACCCAGAAGGTAATCTCTCTCAAATGGCTTCGCCTCCTTTTGATATTCCGGTTTTCGCCCCTTAAACACCGCTTCTAAATGGTCTTCTAAGGGAAAGCCCTTACCCTGAGGTGGCTGTGCTACCGGGGTGGGTTGAACATCGTGCGAACGGAACTGTGAACAGCTTGAGTGTGTTAAAAACGTAACGATTATGAAAACGTACAAAGCGCAAAACATCGCTCCTCTTTTTATGGGCATATTACACAGTTCCTATTACCAAATTATTGCAGAGATAAAACTTCTTCAGACACAAAACCTGGTTTATATGTAGGGACAATCTCAAAGAGTTTTTCTTTAAGATAGCTGGCATCCCAATACTCAATCATTTCTTCTAATTCTTGTATATCGTCATTAAGCTTGTCCCAATCGGGCAGACATCCGTTTACGACAACTCTGATTTTTGAATGGCTGGTGGGACAAATCGTCTCTCCATCGTTAAAAAGGGTTTCAACAATCTTCTCTCCCATCCTTAGGCCCGTAAAAGTTATTCCGATGTCCTTATGTGGCTCAAGACCTGCCAGATGGATAATCTCCTTGGCTACATCGAGAATCTTCACAGGTTTTCCCATATCGAGCACAAAGATTTCACCTCCAGCTCCAATGGCTGCCGCTTGAAGAACTAAATGAACCGCCTCAGATTTAGACATAAAATAACGCATCACATCAGGATGGGTTACCGTTAATGGGCTTCTCTTAGCTATCTGCTCTTTAAATATACGTACTACACTTCCTGTACTTTCCAACACATTTCCAAACCTCACGCTCATAAACTTCACGTTACAACGTTTTGCAAGTCCCTGAATGTATAATTCCGCAATCCGCTTGGAGACACCCATAAAGCATGCTGGATTAGCTGCTTTATCGGTTGAAAGAAGAATAAACTTCTCGACCCCATTCTGGCTGCAAGCCCAGGCAAGGTTCTTAGTCCCCACTACGTTATTTCTTATCGTCTCAAAAGGGTTAAGCTCCATTAAAGGAACGTGCTTATGGGCTGCAGTATGCAAGATTAAATACGGATGCAGGTTATTCAAAATACTTTTAACCTGGCCAGTATTAATTATATCGCCAATGACAGGAATAAATTCTTGCGCTGGAAATTCCTCTTGTAATGCGCGTAAAAGATAAAAGAGATTATTTTCTGCGCGTTCAAATAGGATAAGCTTGCGGGGATGAAAACTTGCAACCTGCCTGCATATTTCAGTGCCAATGGACCCACCTGCCCCCGTAACCATAATTACCTTTCCTGCAATCTCACCCTTTATGTACCCAAGATCAGTATAAACGGGCTCACGACCAATAAGGTCTTCAAGTTGAACATCCCTTAATTGACTTATATGCCCTTCTCCTGTCTCTATCTCCCTCAATGCAGGAGTAACCTTAACGGGTACTTTCACCACCCTGCAATATTTCATAATTCTTTGCATCTCTTTTCCCGTGGCGCTGGGGATTGCTACAATGACCTCATCTATTCCATCCTTCCTGACGACTTGTGGAATTGCCTCCACGTTTCCAACAACATTAACGCCATGGATTCTCATACTAATCTTTTCGGGGTCATCGTCTATCAATGCAACCACTTTGTATGCACCAATCTTGCCCTTTTGAGTCTCGTGAACTATCAGCTCCCCTGTATCCCCCGCTCCAACGATTAACGCCCGTTTCCATCCCCCAGACACACCATTATTCCCTTCCAGCATAAGCCTTCTCAGAAAGCGAACTCCACCTGCTAAAATTACTAAAAGAGACCAATCCATAATGAATATTGACCTTGGATAGCCGCTGATAAAGTGGAATGGATATAACACTATAATCAACAATAACGTGCCAAACGTTGCTGCTTTAAAGATTGAGCGCAGGTCGGCAATACCTGTATAGCGCCACACCCCGTAAAACATGCCGAACAGCCAGAAGGTAAAAAACCGCATACCAATTACTACGGGTAGGGTAAGGAAGATTAAATTAAAATATTCTGGAGGGATTCTTCCATCGAACCTTAGTAAAAAAGAACCTGCGTATGAGAGGACAAAAATTAAGATGTCAATAAATAATTTAATCGCATCTTTTCTTGTTTTAAAGAGGCACCTCATTGCAAATTCCTTCTTTAAGCTAAAAGAACGTAATTGTAGGGGTGAACGGCGTTCGCCCATAAATGTAAGGGCAAATGCCATTTGCCCCTACAAACTTCCGTAGCCAAACGGCTGCCCTGGCTGTCTATCCAGGAGGTGGGCGGAATATCCTCCCTGCATCCAGCGACAGCCGTTTGAACCATAAGCGATGGTTCGACATTAAAGAAGGATGGAAGAAAATCGAAACCATCTATCCTGCCTGCCAACACCCTTGCCCAGTTTTCCTGCCTTCTCCATTATTTTTGGAAAATTTTGCTATGGGGGTTGACGAGCCCATCCCTTCTTCACCTCGTGAATAGCAAACTAAATACCTAAATGTTTTTCTCAATGTATTTGGGCATTAAAGAAGTCGTAACTCTCATGTAAACAATTGGTAGGCAACGAGGTTTTACCTCGTTGATTCAACGAACATAAAGTTCGTTGTCTACCGAAGCCTTTATTTTTGGAGAGGCGCCCATAGAATTTATTCAATAATTTATGGAATGGATTCTATAACAATTGAAGGAGACAAACTGAGGTAGGACAGAGTGGAATGCTAATCAGGAAGTACATGTCATGGCGACATGCCGTGAAAAGTAAGCGCACATTTAACGGCAAGCCTAATCTCATCCAACTTAAAAGGTTTGCCGACAAATCCAGAAAAACACCCCTCCGCCAAGCCTTTTTGGATGGTTTCGGCATCCTGATAGTAATAGCCTGAAATTATTATAATCTTGATATTTTCATTCTTTTGTTTTATGAGTTTTGCCAGTTCTATGCCGTCAACATCGGGAAGTTTGGCATCAAGGAATGCAAGCTCAAAGCTGTTTTCATCACACATCTTGAGCGCCTCTTTACCGCTGGTAATAGAGACGGTTTTATGGCCCTCTCGCATGAGCATATTCTCAAGAACCCAGCACATTTCGGGTTCGTCATCAACAATCAGGGTATTGAATCCTTTTGACATTCTTGTTTACCCTTAAAAGCCCCACCGTAGGGGCAGGTTTTAAACCTGCCCCTACAGGGCTTACCCATTTTTAACAGGGTTTTTCCCGATAGGAAGGGTAATAGTAAACGTTGAGCCTTTACCAACAATGCTTTCAACATCTATAAAGCCGTTGTGTTGTTTTATGATACCGTAACTAATAGAAAGGCCGAGCCCGGTTCCCATGCCAACGGGCATAGTGGTGAAAAAGGGGTCAAATATTTTATCGAGATTCTCCTCAGGAATCCCACAACCTGTATCTTTAAATATGATTTTTATCGAGTCCGTGTAATTGCTTCTTGTGAAAATAGTAAGGTCTCCACCCTGAGGTATGGCATTAGCCGCATTGAGGATAAGATTTAAAAAGACTTGTTCAAGGAGCTTTTTGTCTACCAATACTTGTGGCAGGTTTGGAGCGAGGCACTTCCTTATCTTTATTTGCTGAAGCGACATTTGTCTGGCGATAAGCACAAGCGCTTCTTCTACAATGGTGTTTATCTTCGTTAATTCAAAACGGCCTTCAGAAGGCCTGGCAAACCTCAGTAAGCCCTCTATTATGTGCGAAGCCTGCTGGATGCCCGAATAAATCCTTTCTGCGCATTCGCAGCGAAGCTTCGCATCGTCAGGATACTCAAGCATTAACTGGGCGGCAGCGGAACTAACGCCGAGCGGATTTCGAATCTCGTGGGCAATGCCACCCGCCAGCACGCCTAACGATGCCAGTTTGGCGGATTGGACGAGTTGCGCCTCAAGAGCCCTCCTCTCTGTGAGGTCCCTCCCCACGCCAACAATACCCACAATCTGGTTCTCGTCATCTCTCATTAATGAAAAGCTCCAGGAAATGGGAATGTATTTAAAGCCCTTTGTCATCAAGTTTATTTCTACATTCTTAACCGTTCTGCCCTTTGCTAAATCGTGGAGCACAGACCTTAACTCCACCTGCTGGTCATCAGGACATATTGTGGCTAAATGGTTACCCAGTAAGTTGCTCTCGATAAATCCCGATATCCTTTCAGCGGCATTATTCCACGTCATAATTAAACCATAAGGGTCCATTGAGACCACTATGTCATTGGCGCTTTCAACAACGCTTGCCAGATGA
>JACQHT010000076.1 GCA_016198835.1 Planctomycetota bacterium
AATGGGTCTGCAAAAACAATATCACTGCTATTTATTGTTTCTTTTCCATTATTCCAAAACGCCACTTTAGTTGCAGTGAAATTAGATATCCGTTTGCCGGCAAACGTAATCTCAAGGGCTTCAAAGCGACTCGTGAAATCTTGTATAAGGTTCGTGCTTTGTATGGCATAGGTAGGTTCCTTGGTACGCCTGCCTGATATGAAAAAAATTACAGCTAAAATAATACTAAAGAGTGCAAGCAAAAAACCCAAGGCACCCCACCAAGGATTCTTTTTCAACCACTCTGTCAATTTCGACCACAAATCCATAATTGTTTTTCTCGTTTATAACTGAAGCGATTTCGGTTAACCCCTCTTAATTTTTCATCTTCGAGCCTGTGTCTTTTCTTTAACTATTGAGAGGTCAATAAAGTCGAGAGGATTTTTTGTTGTTCTCTTTCCGGCGTCAAGTATCTCAATTGCAACAATCCTTCCGTCTTTAGAATAATCAATTATTACACCATCATGTTCGACAGATTCAGTAATAGTTTCATCAGCTACAAATTCGATATTTAAGAGGTCATGTGCAGGGTCATATTCAATTCTCATTTATTCTACTCCTTCCAATAACGACCAATCTGAGATGTAAGATATGCAGTTACAACAGTATACATTTTTTCTGTTTCTTCATAAACTACCCTCAAAAGGTATTCTTTACCGCCTATTAAAAACTTCTTGTGAGCAACTTTTCGACCTCCATAGCCTTCAACTGTTTGTGTTGGATTTGTGATAGTATCTTCTATCCATTTTCTTTTAATCCCTCTCTTCCCCGATTTTCTTTCAGCTATAGGAATTATTTCAATTTTCTTCATCTTTTGATGATTGCCTTATTACTCCTTCAACTTGCAAACTGCCACAGGTTAAAGAGATTCCTTTATCTTATCAGGTTTTCCCTTTACTATTCAATCTTATATCACAAATCCACAGCCGGTTCTTTAAATCTTTTTTACCTCTAATATTTTTTGAGTTCCGTGATACAAACGGTTTTAAACATTATAACATTTTAAAGGAAGTTTTAAAACATCCTCCTATCCAGGCTCCTGTACTGTATTGCCTCGGAGATATGTTCGATTCGGATATTCTCACACTCGTCGAGGTCTGCTATGGTTCGGGCGACCTTGAGAATCTTATTGTATCCACGGGCGGATAAGCCAAGTTCTATCATTGCCTGGTGTAAAAGCGTCTCCGCATGAGAGTCGAGCGCACAATGTTTTTTTATCTGTTTTGATGACATCCGAGAATTTGTCAAGGTCTTGCCACTATCCCCAAAACGTTCGTTTTGGACGTTGCGAGCCATAGTAACCTTTTCTCGTATCTCAGCGGACGTTTGTCTCTTTGAGGTTGATACCAATTCGCTATGGTGTAATGGAGGCACTTCTACATGAATGTCAATCCTGTCCAGAAGGGGACCAGAAATCTTAGACATATATTTTTGTATTTGATAAGGGGTGCAATGGCATGACTTCCTGGGGTCGGTAAAGTATCCGCAAGGACATGGATTTGTGGCACACACAAGCATTATCTGCGCTGGATAGGTTATCGAACCGGATGCCCTCGAGATTGTAACAGTGCCAGTTTCAAGCGGCTGCCTGAGCGCCTCAAGCGCTGTGCGGTCAAATTCTGGCAATTCATCGAGGAATAGGACACCGTAATGGGATAAGCTTACCTCTCCGGGTCTTGGATAAGTCCCGCCTCCTATCATGCCCACCTCGCTTATGGTATGGTGGGGTGTGCGGAATGGTCTTGTGGCGATTAGAGATTGTGATGGGGCAAGGTATCCGGCAATACTGTATATCTTTGTTGTTTCCAATGATTCCGATAAGGTGGGTTGGGGCATTATTGTGGGAAGTCTCTGGGCAAGCATCGTCTTTCCGGTTCCCGGGGGACCTATCATTATTACGTTGTGATTGCCGGCAGCAGCCACAGTAAGGGCTCTTTTGACGTGTTCCTGCCCTTTAACATCGGCAAAGTCTATATCATAGTTTGAAGACGAATTAAAAATCTCCAGAATATTAAGGCTGTAAGGTGTGATAGGTTGTTTATTGGTTAAAAAACCAACTGCATCAGCAAGTGTCTTAACCGGGAGCGCCTTTATTCCTTCTACAATGGCTGCCTCGGCTGCGTTTTCTGCAGGCAGGATAATGCCCTTCATGCCTTCGTCACGGCATCGTAATGCCATAGCAAGGATGCCCTTAATGGGTCTGACCTTGCCATCGAGAGCCAGTTCCCCAACAATGGCATAGTTGTGTATGTCCTCAATGCGCAGTTGGTCGCTTGCCACAAGGATTCCAATGGCGATGGGGAGTTCAAATGACGGTCCTTCCTTTTTTCTATCGGCGGGTGCAAGATTTATTGTTACAGGCTTATTAGGAAGATAATAGCCGCTGTTGTGCAGTGCTGCCTTTACCCTGTCACGGCTTTCCTTGACCGCCACGTCTGGTAGTCCAACTACGACAATATATGGCAAATTCCCATGGGTAATGTAAACCTCAATTTCGAGGATATAAGCATCAATGCCGTGAACGGCGACACTGGTAACCTTTGCAAGCATATCATTTTAAATGCGGAATGCAGGGTGCGGAGTGCAGAATAAGCACGGACAAACAAGCTCGCCAAAAAGATTGGCGAGTCCGCCTATCAATTTGGTGGATTTATCCATGCCACCCATTCCGAAAACCGCATTCCGAATTTCATTTAGAGGATGCTATCTTATTCAACTCTATCAGCAGTACCTCAATGTCCACGCCATCTTTTTTTGCAGTTGTTTCTATACTAAACCCACCACCGCAGCAGGCATCCACCTTGAACTTGTTGAATACCGCAATAGTCTTTGGATATTTTGCCACAACGTCATTTATAATCATTTCTTTTGTAATCGGTCCTTTTGTTGGCATTAAGCTTACCTCCTCTCACCTTTTTCAAACCGGTAGGCAACGATGTTTACCATCGTTGATTTTGAAACCAGGAAATCAACGAACCTAAAGTTCGTTGTCTACCAGAATAAATACGCCCAAATTAAAGGTAAGTCTTATTTTAACGGTTGCCGTGAAAAAATCAAAGGATTTTTTATTGACCAGAAAACCATAAATGTTTATACTTTGAGCCCATCATGTTGAATCTCGACAAGTTTATAGTCCTCTCTGTATTCTGTCTTGTTTATTTATTCCTAATCTTTAGCAAGCGGTATAGAGGACGTTCTGTATGGTGTGGGATTTTATGCCTCACGGTTGCAGGCGTCCTCGATATAACGACCGTCATAAAGGCTATAAACTGGAATGTCATCGCCATTTTTGCCGGAACATTAATAGTAGCTGACCTCTTTATTTACTCGCGGGTGCCGGCACTGCTTTCGGATATATTAATTGATAAGTCAAAGACAGTAGGGATGGCGATTATCCTCGTCTGCGCAGTATCGGGGGCGGTGTCTGCGTTTGTAGAGAACGTGGCTACTGTTCTAATAGTTGCGCCCATTGCATTGGAGCTGGCGCGGCGGCTGGGTGTGTCGGCGAAGCCATTTTTAATCGGTATAGCAATAAGCTCAAATCTTCAAGGCACTTCAACCCTTATC
>JACQHT010000093.1 GCA_016198835.1 Planctomycetota bacterium
ATCGTACCTTTACCTTCATTGGTTATGGCGCCCATCCTGCATTCAGATTCACATTTCCCACACACGGTACACTTATCAGAAACGACCCTTTTAAATATAGCTTGACCCGAAACCAATGCCAGTAAAGCGCCTAACGGACAGATGTTTCGACACCAGTATCTTGAGTATATTACACCAAAAGATATTATTGCGAGAAAGACAAACAGCATCAGGTAATGTGCCTTAAAAAATGGCTGGTAAAGGGCAAAGAAGAGATTCTTCAGCACACTATGAATTGGGTCTGTTACGGGTGCAGTAATATTATGAAGAAACCCAAAAAACCCATTAATAACGAGCATAAGATAGGGATGAATAACAAACGTGTATGTATTGGTGGCAATACTCAGCGGGTCGAACCAGCCAATAATCTGAGAACTTATAAAGAGGCTGAGGATAAGGAAGGCAAGCAGGTAATACTTTAGAGTCCTGAGTCCTGAGTCTTGAGTCTTGAGTCTTGAGTTTTGAGTGTTGAGTCCAGATTTCTGACTCCTGACTCCTGACTCTTGACTCCTGACTTTTTTTAGAAATGAGTCCGTAATATCAATCGTCATGCCCATCGGGCATACCCATGCGCAAAAGAAGCGACCAAGCACTACGGTGGCAATAATTAACACAAAGGCAGGCCAGTATTCAATAATAAACTCCCTTGCGGAGACCATTGCTCCCATTGCAGAAAGTGGACTAAGGCGGAGGAATACCTGCGGGGAAAGCCCACGAGATGTAAGAGGGTCAAGATATATTAGAAGGCATAAAAACAAAATAAAACAAAAAATCTGACTGATTCGCCTGAGCTTATACACGTTAGATTTCACCTTTTACTCCACTTTCGATGTTAAACCCTTATCTCTTCAAAACCCTTCAGCTTGAAGTTCAATTCGCCTATGCCTGCCTCGTGGGCTTCTGCGTAATAGCATACTGAACACATTATTTTACTTTATCTTTAATCAATTTGATAAGTTTTGTAACCTGAATCAATGCCTCTTTCACTTCTGACCTTGTATATTCAAACTCGTATCCAATGGGATAACGACTTTCAAAATAAAAATTTGTAACTTTTTTCACAGATTCCTTAAATTGCTGAAAACTGGAATCAATCTCTATCGCATCTTGTAACAGTTTTACCAAATCGTGTATTCTCTGTAATTCTTTACCTTGAGATATTAAGAATCCTTTCAAGTATTTCTCAGCCGCCTGTTGAATATGGAAAGATACCGTTTCTAAATTCCGCTTATGGTCGAAGAGAAACCTGGCATCTTTTATGTCTTTATTTCCATGGCTGAACCATTCCTCAACAATACGCTGATTTTTCATCAAAGCGCTACACCTTTTGTTATAATCTTCTTTATGAAATCGTCACCCATTTTTATCCTTTCTTTTGTCTCGGCTGGTGTATATACAATGGGGTCTAAAGCAAACATTCCATTTTCCTCATCGAGTATTTCCCTTACCCTCACCGATCTATCAACGTGGCGCTCTTTTGTCTTTTTAATAATAAACAAATCAATATCGCTATCTTTATCTGGCTTACCCCAGGCATAAGAACCGAAAAGGATAACTCTTTCTGGCTTGTATTCCCTTTTTATTTTTTCTGCAATCTCTTGAATTACATTTTTTATTTTCCTATTATTTTTCATCTTTTCCACTCAAACCCTTATTTCTTCAAACCCTCTCAGCTTGAAATCTAATTCTCCGATGCCTGCCTCGTGGGCTTCTTTGATGAAGCCGATGTCATGGGGGCTTAGTCCAAAGAGGGTGGCGCCGTATGCATCAACTGCAACTGGGTCTGTGCTTACAATTATTCGCCTTGCATGCTCTGGGTTATTGTCAACGTCCTCAAGCCTGCCTCCTGTTGGTCCGTGATTTCTTAAAATCCTGAAGGCATCGAGGACGGTTAAATCAACCTTCACAACCCTGTTTAAGTCCGCAATCTTGGGGTGTATATCCTTATGCAGCGCGCCCCTATCCATGCCCACCATGCCGAGCACGTTCTTTAGCGCCATTGTCAGGCGGGATGTGCTATGATGCTTTGCTACCGGGACGTTTATTAATACATCCACTTTATCAGCGGAAATAAAATCCTCATAAAAAGCCCACGACTTCAGCGCCTTGCCATCCGGGATAGGTAAATCCCGGAAAAGGTCTTTATTAATATATAGCACCTCAGCTCCTGCCTTTCTTGCGGCGTCAGCAATTCCGCTGCTTTCGTAAGAGGGTCTTGGGTTTGATGAGCATGTGTGGTCAAGGACCTTTACCCTGTTAGCACCCGATTCTATGCACAACTCAATTAGAGCCGCTACAACACAAGGGTTGGTGTTTGCAGCAAACTCCGGCTTCTGGTTCCATGCAATATTGGGTTTTATAACCACCCTATCGCCCTTGGAAACAAGCTTATCCATGCCTCCAAGGGCGTTAATGGCTTTTCTTACAGATTCCTTTATAATAGCAGATTCATCCTCTTTATCTGAACAGTGGATAACAACCAGACCTTTTTTCAAATTATTAGCTTTAAGCATTTTTAAAGGAAGCCTTTTTGTGCGGGAAGCTAAATACGTCAGCCCACAAAGCCCAGCCCCAGCAGCAAGCCCGACCTTTAGAAATGCCCTTCTGGATACGCTTCCACTAATCATGTTGTTGCTCATACGCTTAAATATACACGAGGTAGCGCCTTGTATCAAGTGTAAATCTTGAAACACCTGGTAGCCGCAGGCTTCAGCCTGCGCTAAACAACGCAACCTGAAGGTTACGGCTACCCATGTCGCAGTAGTATTGCCTGATTTCCGCCAGACCTTGACAAAACTATAACCAGAGTGGCTGATAACTTACATACATTGACACCTTCAACAACAATATTTCGTCTCCTCGACAGGTATTGACAATATACTTAAATGTATGTTTAGTTTCCTTTTCATAGTATTTTATGTAATATTTATGCTCATAAAATTAATTTACCAGCTTTCAAAATGAAATTTTCCCTGATGAGGGCATTATATTTGCTAAATATTCGACTTCATATTTTCTAAAGAGGTTTCTGAAAAGTATGGTTTTTGTAATCTTAACTTGTTTGTGAGTTATATGTTACACACCCCTTAATCCCCTCCTAATAAAGGGGAAAGGAAGGAATGTATGCCTCCCCTCTAATAAAAAGGGGAGGGTGGTTGGTGTATTATGCCCCCCTGTAGGGGTATCCGCCTTAAGGCAGGACGGATTGTGTTATCTTACGACTTTTTCAGAGACCTCCTAAAATGTCCTTGACAAACAAAAAGTAGAGGCTATAATGTGGACGTTTTAAAAGTGTAATGTTTAGTGCAGTAAAATGAATTACGGGAGGTTGAGAAGATAAGCAGGTTGAGTTCAAACGTTTAGAGGGCAGAAAAGATAATTAAGTCCCGCACCAAGAGATTAAGAGAAAAGTTTCAAAACGTGGAAAACGTTCCATTGTGGTAGCTCTACTCTGGGACGGTGGCTAAAATTAAGTGTTGGGGTTAATTTTTTAATTCATAAATAAGGTGTTCTCTATATGTGCAACTCATTATCAAAAGAAACTTTAAACCAATCAAATAAATTCACCTGAGTGCGCCCTGCCTTACTTTTGGGAAAAAGTAAGACGGGGCGCATTTTTTTATTGTTAGAATAATATTTGTTTCCTTCTGGGTTTATAAGTTTGATACCAACCACAAATAAACCATGGTTTTGTTTGTGGTAAGCTTTCCACATAATTTAGAGAACGGCAGGAGGTTATATAATGAAGGCAAAACGACTTTGGGTACTTATGGTTTTAGCAATTCTTTCCTTGTTAACGGGGCTCACCGAAATAGCTGAGGCTGGTGGCGACCCGAGCGGCGCCGCAACATTCACCGACGACGTTGCAGGTCTGAAGCTTGCCGTAAACTTTGCATGGACATTGGTGACGGGCTTTTTGGTATTCTTCATGCAGGCAGGCTTTGCAATGTTAGGCGGGCTGCTCAGAAAAAAGTGTATGACGAATTATTTAACAAAAAGCTATATGGACTTCTCAGCAGGGGCACTTACATACTGGCTCTTTGGGTTTGCCTTAATGTTTGGTGGCTCTGCGTTAGGGTCGGGACTTGATAAGGGAAACTGGTTTATTGGTTACAGCGGATGGTTACTTCTTGGAGATGCTTATGACGTAGTAACCATGGAGGTATGGCTATTCCAGATGATGTTTGCCGCAACCGCCGCCACCATTGTTGCAGGTCTATGTGCTGAGAGGCTCAAATTCCAGGCATATCTTGTATATAGTTTCTTCGTTTGTGGTATAATATACCCAATATATGGACACTGGGTCTGGGGAGGCGGATGGCTTGCGACACTTCCCTTTGGTGTCGGGGCAAGGGATTTTGCAGGCTCTGGTGTAGTTCATTCTATTGGTGGATTGGTCGGTCTTGCTGGCGCAATTGCGCTCGGACCCAGGATAGGTAAGTTCACAGCAGATGGTAAACCTGTGGCAATACCAGGTCATAACTTAACATTCGTAGTACTCGGAACATTTATTCTATTCTTTGGGTGGTTCGGGTTTAATCCTGGCAGTACCTTAGCTGCGACAGACTTGAGAATATCAGCAATAGCAGTTAACACCTTCCTTGCTGGCGCTCTCGGCGCTATAACGATAGCATATCTTACCTATGGAGTCACAGGAAAAGCAGATTTAGGCTTGATATGCAACGGGGCATTGGGTGGATTAGTTGCCATTACAGCCCCTTGCGCATACGTTCACCCATGGGGTGCAGTGTGCATAGGAATAATAGCAGGGTTTGTGATGATGTACACCAATAAATTGTTAGAAGTTGTATGTAAAATAGACGACCCTGTAGGTGCGGCAGGCGTTCATGCTGCCAATGGTATATGGGGTATATTGGCTGTGGGAATTTTCGCTGATGGTAGCTATGGCGGGGTGAACGGGTTGATAACAGGCTCAGCATGGCAGTTGCTTGCACAAATTATAGACGCCATTGCGACAATAGCATGGGCTCTCGGGCTTGGATTCTTTATCTTTTACCTGTTAAAAGCTACCATTGGTATCAGGGTGGAGCCAGAGATTGAGCTGGAGGGTCTTGATATTCATGAGCATGGAACGCCATGCTATCCTGAGGACGCTATTAAGGTATAACCACTTTACATTCCCTTTTTCAAAGGGACGAGTCTTAGCAGATAGGAGAGTGCGTAATGAAAAAAATCGAGGCAATAATTCGCCCTGAAAAGGTTAACATCGTGAAGGAGGCGTTGGAAGAGCTTGGCTATCCGGGCATGACGGTTACCGAAGTAAAGGGCCATGGTATTCAAAAAGGCGTAACTGAGATGTGGAGAGGACGGGTCTTTAAGGTTGACCTGCTCTCGAAGATTAAAATGGAAATAGTTGTTACAGATGCCGACGTGGATAGGTTGGTTCAAGCCATCGCCAAAGAGGCAAAAACGGGTAATATTGGAGATGGAAAGATATTTGTCTCTCCCATTGAGGATGTCCTTCGAATCCGCACAGGCGAGACAGGAGAGAAAGCAGTTTAATAATTAGTAGGGTTGGTTTGTTAATAGGGGCGTATTATTTACAATACGCCCCTATTTATTTTATACTACATTCTTGTCCTCACCAATCCCTCATGAGGTTCTGTGTAGGAATACAGGCTATGGACTGCCCCTTCTTTCTGTGCGGATATAGATCTGACCTCAAAACGAAGCGTTCCATTATACAAAGCCTTGTGTAAATCATTGATTGTCCTGTACCCAACATCCTGAAGGGTATGACAGAAACTCTGCATGAGGTATTGAACAAAGTGTACGACAGAGCCTTTGTCAACTACTGCTCCCGATACGCCTTGTGCAACCTTAATCTTGTCTTTTTCTGAGAAATACCTCTTAGCGCCGCCCTTTTCCATAGCCTCAAGAGAAGCCATCCCACGATATTTTTTTAGACGAACGCCATTTTCATAATAATATTCACCCGGCGCTTCACTCGTGCCTGCAAGTAGAGAACCCAGCATTACAGTGCTTGCACCCAGAGCTAATGCCTTGGCAATATAGCCTATATTGGCTATGCCTCCATCGGCAATTATGGGTATATTCGCATACTCCCTTGCAAATTTTGCGCAATGATATATAGCGGAACCTTGCGCCCGTCCAACGGCGATTGTGTCCTGAGTAACACAGATGGAACCGCTGCCCATTCCAATACGCAGCGCATCTGCCCCTGCATCAATAAGCGATTTGCACTGAGATGCCGTTACGACATTTCCCCCCACTACTTCAAGATGTGGATAAGTTTTCTTAATATACTTAATCATATTAATTTGATAAACAGAATCCCCCTGGGATGAATCAATGACAATAACATCCACGCCTGCCCTCCCCAACGCTGAAAGACGTTCCTTATCTTCAGCCCTTGTAGAAATGGCTGCGCCGACAAGAAGTTGTTTATCCTTATTTTTTGATGCAAGCGGGAAGTCCTCATTTTTTCTCAAATCTGTGCGGCTCATTAAAGATACCAGTCGTCCCTGTTTATCTACGATTGGTAGTTTGCCCTTCTTGCTCTCCTTGAGTATCCTGTTACCCTCCGCAAGCGTTATCCCTGCGGGTGCGGTAACAAGCTCAGTTGTCATTACCTCACGCAGTTTCTTATTTCTATTTTCTTCAAAGTCAGTATCGCGCTTCGTAACAATGCCTATAAGCCTGGTATTTAATGTGCCATCCTCTGTAATAGGGATACCGGAAAAGCCGTAATTTTCTTTTATACTATCAACATCTGCAATTATATTATCAGGTCCCAGAACTACGGGGTCAGTGATAAAACCATTCTCAAATCTCTTTACCTTTGTAACCTCATTTGCCTGTTCCTCTATGGTATTGTTGTAATGTATAACTCCAATTCCGCCGAGGAGCGCCACGTAGATAGCCATCCTGGACTCCGTTACGGTGTCCATAGGAGAACTGACGATGGGACGCTTGATTCTCAGGTTTCTCGTGAGATTCGTTTCTAAGTCAACTTCTTCTACGGAAAAACCAACGTGTCCGGGGAGAATAATAAAATCTCCATACGTTATACCATCCCCACTGGCGAAGAAGTTTTCGGCATCAAATCCATTTGCCCCCATATAATACTACCTCCATGAATTGGAAAATGGGGACACATCCCATTTATTGCTTACTCTTTTCTTCATGACTCCATTCAATAAATGGGATGTGTCCCCATTTTCCTCTTTAAGGTGTCGAGATTGAGCCGCCTGATTTTGATATGGAGCTTCTCATCTCTGTATCTGCCTGGATGTTCCTTAAATGATAATAGTCCATTATGCCGAGATTGCCTTCCCTGAACGCTTGTGAAATAGCCTTTGGAATCTCAGCCTCTGCAAGCACGACCTTTGCCTTGTTTTCCTCAACAAGCGCTTTCATTTCCTGTTCCCGTGCGACCGCCATTGCCCGGCGTTTCTCTGCCTCTGCCTGGGCAACACGCTTATCAGCCTCCGCCTGGTCTGCTTGAAGCTTGGCACCAATATTGTCCCCAACATCTACATCAGCAATATCAATAGAAAGTATCTCAAATGCCGTTCCAGAATCAAGGCCCTTTTCGAGGACGCGCTTTGAGATTAAATCGGGATTTTCAAGCACCTTTTTATGCGTTTCGGCTGAACCAATAGTAGTGACAATGCCTTCCCCCACCCTTGCAATAATGGTTTCTTCTGTAGCGCCGCCAACCAGTCTATCTATATTCGTCCTCACAGTAACCCTTGCCCTCGCCTTAAGCTGTATTCCATCCTTTGCAACGGCATCAATCGTTGTGCGCCCCTTGGCTGGGTCTGGACAATCTATAACCTTCGGGTTGACGCTGGTTCTGACCGCGGCAAGAACGTCCCTGCCTGCAAGGTCTATGGCACATGCCCGGTTGAAACCAAGGTCAATGTTTGCCTTATCGGCTGCAATCAGGGCTCGAACAACATTTGGCACGCTTCCTCCAGCAAGGTAGTGTGCCTCAAGAGGCGATGCCTCGATATCAATCCCCGCCTTCTTCGCCATTATTCTTGCCTCTATAATAGCCCTTGCGCTTACTCGCCTG
>JACQHT010000096.1 GCA_016198835.1 Planctomycetota bacterium
ATTCAGGTTCAATAAAAATAATAGAAAGCAAAGTAGCACCAATATAGGTATTTGAACCGGGGCTTCTGATAGTTTTGCCTTAATATAAGAGGTTAAACGATTATTATTCGTTAAGTATGATGTGCTTATTTCCATTTGATGTATTTGTAATTAGTAGACAACGAACTTTATGTTCGTTGAAATCAACGAGGTAAAACCTCGTTGTCTACCATCGTTGACTCTACTACCTCATAGCCCAGACGGCGTTTTAACATCCACCTTACAGCAAGCAAATCAACAAATGACCTGAATACTCGATTCCATATATTGTACTTAGACTTTCCGTATCGCCGTGGTGAATGTTTTATCTCGAGCTCCACAACCCTGTAGCCTTCCATCTTACAGAGCGTGGGCATAAAGCGGTGCAACCCTGTAAATAATTTAAGTTTGTCTAAACACTCTTTTTTAATAACACGAAGAGGGCAGCCGACATCCCTTATATTTTCATTGGTCAATTTATTACGGACAAAGTTTGCCACCTTAGATGAGATAAGTTTTATCCACGGGTCATTTCTCTTATCCCTATAGCCCCAAACAACATCGTATTCCTTTGTTTTCTCAAGCATTTTTGGAATATCGTTGGGGTCTGTTTGCAGGTCGGCATCCATAGCAACCACCCAATCGCCTCTTGCTGCCTTGAATCCCGCATCGAGGGCTGCCGTCTCACCACAATTCTTCTTGAAGCGGATTGTCCGAACCACCTTGTACTTCGAGCAAATACCTTTTAAAACTTCGAAACTATTATCCTTACTGCCGTCATCAACAAAGATTATCTCATACGCTTCGTTCAGTTTATCAAGAACCTCGATAATCCCTGAGGCAACCAGGGGTACGTTCTCTGCTTCATTAAATACGGGGAGGACCACAGAAATCTTAACTTTCTTCTTCTCTTGTTCAGTAATAGAAATATCTTTTGGTGCATCCATAACATCGTTTATCATCCTCGGTACGTTAGAAATAGAATTTCTAACGTACCTCGCCTCAGGCGAGTTCCCTGATAGCATCTACGACCATTTCTATCTGTTCCATTCTCAGTTCGGGAAACATTGGCAGACTCACTATATGCTTGGTTGCAAATTCTGCAGCAGGATAAGAGCCTTTTTTATTTCCCAAATATGCATAAGCAGGTTGAAGATGGAGGGGTAATGGATAGTGTACACCTGTCTCAATACCTTCCTCTTTCAATCCTGCCATGAGCGCATCTCTGTCATTTACCTTGATTACGTATAGATGGAATACCGGGACCGTCCCCGTAAGTATCTCTGGAACAGTTACGCTATTCACATCGCTGAGTAGTTCCGTGTAATATTGCGCATTCTCCCTGCGCCTTTCATTCCATTTATCAATATATTTGAGCTTTACCTGGAGAACAGCGGCTTGAAGGGCGTCAAGTCTACTATTGTGTCCTTCAAATTCATGCACATATTTCTCTTTTCTGCCGTGGTCTCTGAGCATGGAGACTTTTGATGCTGTATCTTTATTGTTAGTTACCACGGCGCCACCATCCCCGTAGCAGCCAAGGTTTTTAGAAGGGTAGAAACTAAAGCATCCTGCATCGCCAATGGACCCAACCCGTTTCCCTTCATATATTGCGCCGTGTGCCTGTGCGGCATCCTCAACGACTTTTAAATTAAATGTCTTTGCCACACGCATAACCTCATCTAAATTACAGGGCTGACCGTACAGATGAACCGGGACTATAGCCTTCGTTTTCTTTGTAATCTTTTCAGCTATCTTTGATGCGTCAATATTATATGTATCCGGGTCTATATCAACAAAGACAACCCTTGCCCCTGCCAGCGTAATTGCCTCTGCCGTTGGCACTGCCGTGTTAGGTACGGTGATAACCTCGTCACCAGCGCCTATCCCGAGCGCCTTGAGCGCTAAAGTTATTGCCTCCGTACCGTTTCCAACGCCAATGGCAAATTTTACTCCACAGAACCTTGCAAAATCATCCTCGAACTTTTTTACATGCTTTCCCAGTATAAAGTTTGTATCCTCTAAAACGCCATTAACTACCTCCTGGATTTCATTCCTGATTGATTCATACTGTACCTTTAAATCTACAAAAGGTATCTTGCCAACGGCTATTTTGCTCATGTAGTAATCCTTTATTTAATAAATTGATACTTACAAAAAAACCCTGTTACCGCCTTTTTCGAGGGATTTTTGCGCTGCCTCAAGAACCTTAACCACCCGCAAACCATTCCTTCCGTCGGTTAAAGGTTTTTTGCCATTTGCGATACACTCTATGAAGTGACTGCATTCCTCAAAAAGGGGTTCGACTTCTTTTAATTCTGCAGATGTGAACTCTGCGGTTTTCTTAATGTATTTGTCTTTTCGTTGCTGAAAACCCTCCGCACACAAATCATTTGTTCGGAGCTTTACTTTACCATCGCGGCTAAGCTCATCATAAACGACCATTTTCTTGCTACCGATGATTGTCATAGTGCGAATCTTGCGGGGGTCAAGCCAGCTTACATCAATCTTTGCGTGAATGCCTCCTGCAAATTCCAAATCCATGCTCACCATATCCTGGATGTTCTTTTGCAAATATGAATAACCTTTAGCACTAATGGTAATGGGTTCTTTTTGAAGCCAGTAAATGAGGATTGATACGTCATGGGGCGCTATGTTCCACATGGCGTTAACATCTGCCTTTACTGTTCCCAGGTCGAGCCTCTCTGCATGGATATAATAAATATCACCTAATGCCCCATCGCTAATTAATTCCCTTATCTTTCTTACAGCGCTGTTGTATTCAAAGATGTGCCCAACCATTAACACTAAGTTGCTACCTTCTGCAGTATTAATAAGCTCCTGGCACTCTTTAGTGGTTACGGCAAGGGGCTTTTCCACAAAAAGATGTTTGCCTGCCTTCAGGGCTTCCATTGCTAAGGCATAGTGGAATCGGGGTTCTATGGCAATAACCACTGCGTTTATTTCAGGGTTTTTTAAAATATCACTGTATTCAGTGGTTACTTGCACGTGAGGGTATTTCTCTTTTATAAGGGTTAAACGGCTATCAATCCTATCGCATACGGTGTGGACTAAGTGCTGGTCAATTTTAGAAAAATCCCTGATGAGATTAGGTCCCCAATAGCCTGCCCCCACAACCCCAATTTTAACCACTGTTCAACTACCACCTAAGGAATAAAGTTACCAATTAATAATTTACCGTTCCGTTTTTTTTCAGATATTTCAAAGGATTTTATTGTACATTTAACACGAGAAAAAGCAAGCAAATTAGTTCATAGCTGATAGCTCATAGCTGATAGTACTGCAGGTATTTTTTGCTATGAGCTATGAAC
>JACQHT010000086.1 GCA_016198835.1 Planctomycetota bacterium
ATTAAAAAGGTGGAGGAAACATTATATGGTTAGGAAAATTATAATATCACTATGTTTGTTTGTGGCTGTGACGTTGCAGTGGATTACAAATGCTTCTGCTGTACCAGATTTACAACTTTATACCCCAGGCGGTACTTATGATACTGTCAGTGATACATGGGTTTACACATTTACTCCAGGGAACCCCTTCACCTTGCAAGTCATCAGCGCAAATCATAACCACCCGCAACCAGGTGATACGGGCGTATTTGTATCGGTGGCGCTTACGGGGTTTGGAGAATTTGACACCCTTCCTGCTGGTAACATTATAAACTTTGCTGGCACTGATTACACAGCTTCTGCTTTTACCTGGGGTAAACCGGACGATTTCCCAGACCATGGTATATTTGACGCCCACTATTTGCAAGTCAATGTGGGCAGCTTTTCAAACGTTCCTGGAAGTGTATGCAACACGGAGCCGGGTTTTGAAGGTGATTGCACCTGGTATGGTGAAGCAAAAAATTTCTCTGTAACAATGTATGGTTCCACCGCGGTTCATTTTGATGCTTATACATTAGATCATGACGGTGATTGGGAAGAAAAAGCCCCCTTAAGTCATGATGCGGAGGGAACGCCTGTCCCTGAACCAACAACCATTGCCCTTCTAAGCATGGGAATTGTAAGCCTTCTTGGATACAAAGGAAGGAAATTTCTAAAGAAGTCGAGTTAAAATTATCATTATTTCAAAGGTATTTCAACAATTGCCAAAAAATCTTTACACTATAGTGGTGCTATCTGTTGGATTAATGGTGGGAATATGGTCAAGTACCGTTGCGCCCGACGCAGATTTGTCAGTTAAAAAAAATCCGGATGGGCAAATAGAGCAGACCTATACCCCACAAGTAACACCAGAAGATATGCAGAGGAACAATCAACCTTCAGACCGTGTTGCCTGAAGCGGGGATTAATTAGAAAATGATTAGTAAAAAAGAAAAATTTGTTAATGCCATTACGATTGATGTTGAGGATTATTTCCAGGTTTCAAATTTCGCATCAATCATACCCTACAAGGCATGGAATAACTATAAACTGCGGGTAGTAGAAAATACACAAAAAATACTATCAATCCTGGATGAATATAATACAAAAGCAACCTTCTTTGTCCTCGGGTGGATAGCAGAACGCATTCCTGAACTGGTAAAGGAGATTTTTGAAAAGGGTCACGAAATTGCATCTCATGGATATGCGCACCAGCTAATCTACGACCAAAACCCTTATTCATTCCGAATGGATGTAGCTCGCAGCAAGCATATCCTCGAAGAAATTACGGGCAGCAAGGTTAATGGTTACAGGGCGCCGAGTTTCTCAATTACAAACAAAACACGCTGGACGCTAAAAATATTATTAGAAGAGGGATACCAATATGATTCGAGCATTTTCCCCATTCAGTACCATGACAGATACGGTATGCCCAATGCGAACCCATTTCTCCATCTGATTAAGCTGGGTGAAATGGATGAGCTTATCGAGGTTCCTTTGTCAACTACAAAGGCTTTTGGCAGAAGGTTTCCCATTGCAGGGGGAGGATACTTAAGGTTGTTGCCTTACACTTTTATGAAATGGGGTATCAGAAGAATCAATAAGCAAGGCTATCCTGCAATTATTTACCTTCATCCCTGGGAGTTAGACGCAGACCAACCTCGTGTCGAGGTGGATTGGGTTACAAGGTTAAGGCATTACGGAAACATATCTAAAACTGAGAGTAAACTCAGGAGATTATTGTCTGACTTTAAATTCTCTACTATACAGTCTGTAATCGGGTGTTACACTGACCATCGGCTTACCTTTGTTGATGACTGCGGTTTCGCAGAAAGAGATGCTTTAAAACTTTATTACGGTTCAAGCTCTGCTATGATAGCTAAGTAGAAATGTCTACTCGATTGGCTAAGGATATCAATGAAAAAAGATGGACAAGCGCAAATAGCGATAGGAGGGCTAATAGAAGGCTAAACCTGACCCTCCCGATAATGTTACCAACGGGAAAGGCGTACACAAAAAACATATCTACTGGAGGGGCATATCTTGAGCTGGAAACAAAGAATGTTGAGCTGTGCCACGTGGGACAAAATATCCCGATTTATGTTCATGCAAGTTACGACTCAACTACTTATTCCTCTCAACATCTCTGGCTGTTTGCTAACGCAGTTGTTGTGAGAAAGGAAAAAGCAGGCGATAAATGGGGAGTTGGTTTAATGTTTAGTGAGAAGACGGATATGATGCTTTGCACTGTTAATGGTTTTTATTAATTTTTGCTACCCCTGACTAAACCTGTTCCTGAAGGTTTAGGAATCAGGAGCGGCATGAGGCGGGGTGGGATTCCACCGGAGGATTAACTGAGAATGTTACTATTGGAAGCACGAGAAGCAACAGGAATAACCTTTTCAAGAAATGGCATTTCGAGTCTGATTGTGAGACTAATACGTACCCGATATGCCTTGATAAAGCGATTGTTTGACATCGCCTTATCCTTTATTGCATTAATAATTAGTACACCGCTAATACTAACACTGAGCGTTCTTGTAAAGCTAACGTCTCCTGGACCAGTATTTTATATGCAAACAAGGATTGGCAAGGAGGGCAAACCCTTTAGAATAATTAAGTTTAGAACGATGCATGTAAATGCCGAGGACGGAATAGGACCTGTATGGGCAAAACCAGAAGACCCAAGGGTCACAAAACTGGGTTATTACATAAGGGCTTTGCACCTGGATGAAATTCCTCAATTTATTAATATCATTAAAGGGGATATGAGTTTTATTGGCCCAAGACCTGAAAGACCTTTCTTTGTTGATTCATTCAAGATGCAGATGCAGGGCTATACGAATCGGCTCATGGTTAAACCCGGACTCACAGGTCTTGCACAGGTACGGCTCAAATATGACGAAACCATTGATGATGTAAAGAAAAAGCTATCGTACGACCGCATTTATATAAAGAAGATGTGCCTGTATTTGGACTTTAAGATATCCGTGTGGACTATGGGTAAGATTGCCTCAAAATTACTGAAACTCTTTCGTACAAATAGAAGCGGAACTGGAAGCGACAATTTCATCTTAACAGAGGGAGGAATTTCTTATGGGAAGTAATAAATATTTTTTGGGGAGGCCGTTATTGTTCATTACACTACTCTCGGCAATTATAGCCTTGAGTTTTCCCGTTCTTTCTACACGTCTTCATGCACATACTATATCACCAACAATAGGATTGCCTGATATAGGATGGGACTCTTCCGGGGATGCGTCCCCTCCAGGTCCAGTAAATGGAGTCACAACATTTACACCAGGAGCGCCAGGAACTGGGATACTTTCAATGAGCGGTAATGTCGTTTCCTTTATACCAAATACTATTCCTGGTCCCCTTATGGTTGGTGGAAGTGTATCAATCTTTGCATCCCTGACGGGCACTACTGTATTTCCAGGGTTCGTACATGCTGATTTTGGCACTACTGGCGGCGTTAATCCGAATCCTACAGGATTCGATGTGGAGATATTGGATAGTGTCGGAGCGCTTGCCTTAGGCGGGAATTTTGGAGGTTTAACCATTGATGGAATCTTTGGCTCAGGCATCGCTGCTGGTGGAGCAACATTCACGCCGCTTGGTGGTTATCTTCTACCCGACTTTATTCCAGGCCCAGCTGGTATAGTACATCTTGAGTTTAGCACCGTCCCAACATGGAGCGCAACAAGTTTCACCGCTGCATGGACTTCAGAATCAAAAGGGGATGTCGGACCTGTTCCGGAACCTATAACAATAGCCTTGCTTGGCACAGGGTTGTTTGGCTTCCTTGGTTACAGAAGGCTTCGACCTGAGCTCAGCCGAAGGTTCTGGAGAAAAAATTGAGCCTGCCTTTTATAACAAAGCCATTGGTAATTTATGGACTTTGGGTAAATTGTTTTAAAACTCTGAAACTTTTTTTTGACAAGGGGGTAACCTTTTAAGCGATAAAAAAATTGAGGAAATTTTCCTTGACAAAGACGCCTTACTTTGGCAAAATGCTCACTGTTCCAAAAAGATACAGCCTGTGTGAAGCAAAAAGGGATATTACTTGATATTAACTAACATGCATGTTGTTTACAAATCACTGCGGCTTATCTCATCGCTCTCGGCAATTATTGCCCTGAGTTACGTCACCCCTTTTACCCATCTTTTTGCACATACTATCTCACCCACAATAATAGCGCCTATTATACGATGGGACTCTTCTCCCTCGGGCCCCGTAAATGGAATCACCACATTTACACCTGCAACTGGATTGCTTTCAATGACTGGTAGTATAGTCTCCTTTACACCAGGCACTATTGCTGGTCCCCTTATTGTTGGTGGAAGTGTATCAATCTTTGCGACCCTAAGTGGTGTTACTGTTACCCCGGGACTGATACATGCTGACTTTGTCACTACGGGCGGCGCTAATCCTAACCCTACAGGATTCGATGTGGAGATATTGGATAGCGTCGGAGCACTTGCCTTAGGCGGAAATTTTGGAGGTTTGACCATTGATGGAATTATTGGCGTAAATATCGGTGCCGGTGGAGCTATATTTAAACCGCTCGGCGGTTATCTTCTAAGTGACTTTCTTCCAGGTACAGGTGGCATAGTGCATCTGGAGTTTAACATTGTCCCGGTTTGGAGCGCGACGAGCTATACAGCTCTATGGACGTCGGAATCAAAAGGAGATATTGGATACGTTCCCAAACCCGTAACACCCCAGCTTGGCGCCCGGCACAGGATTGTTGCGCAACCTTACTTACATCAGTAGTAGTTCTGGTTACGGAGGATATGGTTGGTCATACGATGCTCCAGATGTAATAAGATACGCAAGTTTGGTACATGGGTAGAGCTTCACCCCGTCATTGCAGAGCAGATCGAGGATGAAAAATTTCATTTAATACTCTGTCCCGATTGCGAAACTACACCCTTTTCTGCAAGACATCATCATAACAAATTCTACGAGTAAAACCGTGTCAGCCAACGTTATACCACGTAAACTTACTTTTAACTCCGGAAAGACAAAGCTAACTATCTGCACTGAAAATTCACATCATTTACCTTACCACCAGCAGTGACATCTACAGTTTTTGTGCCCCCACCATTGCAACTATTTACCTTTATCTCGTATGTGCCGTTCTTAAGATTGGTGAAGCGATAGCAACCGTCGTTACCTGTTACAACATTCATTGCGGCATAAGGTTTTTTCGGGGATATTCTCTTTAGTCTTACGGTCTTTTTTGCAAGCGGGTTACCTGTACGATTTTTCACAGTGCCTGATATACATCCCTTAGAACTATCGGCAGGACACTGGCATACAACGGTTGTAGTCGTAGTAGACGTCGTTGTAATAGTTGAAGAAGTTGTTGTACTTATAGTCGTAGTTGTAGTGGTAGTTGTTGTGCTGCCCGTGGCATTATCTCCAAGGTCAATAATGTACGGG
>JACQHT010000087.1 GCA_016198835.1 Planctomycetota bacterium
CTTCTCCTTGCCTACCTCAGCAGGTGAAAAAGCCCTGCTGAATGTAAGTAACGCCGTCACGGAAAATAATAACACCACTGTACATACAAAGAAAAAGCACGCCAGTATTGTGGCAACCCAAAAGGCAAGGCCTCTCCGCTTCTTTACAGGGGGTTGATGCGTTTCGGCATTATTACTGGTAATAGGTGATTCTCCTTCCATAATTCCTTTCACGACATGTCGTCATGACGTGTCAAAAAACTGTGTCTTGCGCCCAGACCTCCGACTCCATACCCACTGTTGAAACATGAATCTGTAGAAATCCGAGAATCTTTGCAACTACAAAGTTAATTATATCATCTATTGTTTTAGGATTGTGATAAAATCCAGGCATGGCAGGAAGTATGCAAGCTCCAGTCCTTGCAAGCTTCAACATATTTTCAATATGAATAGCCGTTAATGGCGACTCCCGTGGCACGAGCACCAGCTTACGTCCCTCTTTCATTGTAACACTTGCAGCACGCTCGATAAGGTTCGAGGCAATCCCATTTGCAATTGTAGAAAGAGTATTCATACTACAAGGTACAATAACCATTGCCTTTACAGGAAATTCTCCACTGGCAATGGGTGACCCTATATCAGAAATGCGGTGATAACTTATACGGCTTGTTTCAATGCCCTGATTACGTTCCACGTGAAGAAAACGTCCAACATCAAAACTATCTTCACTTAGCCTTAAACCAAGCTCCTGTTCAATTACTTTTGTGGCAGCCTCAGAAACAATTAAATGAACGTTAAATGGCTGTTCGTTCAGAACCTTTAAAAGCCTTTGTGCATAGACAACGCCGCTTGCCCCAGTAATAGCTACTATTATGTTTTCCATTTTGGAAAAAGCTTAAAAATATCTAAATAGAAAATTAAAAAGTAAAATTTCAAACGTTTTAATTTTACATTTTTAGTTAAGATATTTCTATTGACATTTTTATAAGGTAATAGTGATAGCTGGATGATGTCAACTTTCCTCCATTATAAGAGAGACTAATTGATTATGTCAAGGTAAAACCAAATGAGTGAATTGTTCTTGACATACACACTCCTGAATGTATAATGCACACAAGAGAATGTTTCTTTCTGTATTAAACCTTTGAATTCTGACAGAAAATGACAATTTTTCGCCCTTGTGGAAAAAAAGTAATAAGCCTTAAGGCAGTAAGTAACCTCATTCTGGTTACTTATATACTCCTATGCTTAACTGCTGGAGGGCTTCATAGGAGTCTTGAGTCTGGAGTCCTGAGTCTTGAATCAAAAGAGTCAGGGCCCGAAGAAACTGGACTCACGACTCACGACTCACAACTCACGACTCATAATGCTGATACTTGCCTACTATGCCAATGGCTTAAGAACCCAACTGCAAAGGTTCATACAATAATAGTTAATTGGCGATTATTGCCTATTATTTCTGATAATTTTCATTACAATAATACACTTTCTAACATCCTTCACGCTAACAATTTCCTCACACGAGCGCCTCCTGCATACCTTTAACCAATAGCCAATAGGGATTAGTAATATTCCCTGTTCCCATTCACTTAACCATTCAGGAGGCTCAACATGAGTAAAATCACTATTTTACCACTATACCTCGTGGTAATTTTTATCATGGGTTCTGCGCATGCTCAAACCCCGAAACAAGTTCAGGGTAAAGATGACGAACTTACAACATTAAGAAGTCAGCTTGAGGAAATGAGGACGTCATTTGAAGAGATGAAAAAGGATTACGACGTCAGATTCAAGCAGATGCAAGATAAGATTTCAAAACTTGATGAGGAAAAAGAAAGGCTTGAGAAAATATCAAAGGAGGTTGTAGCACCTGTCCGAGGGGGAGAAATAAAACTGCCGTCATCCTTTCAACAACCACCGATTCCCGAAAAGCAGCCATGGTCTCCATCGCATCCATTACAGATTTTCGGCGCTGGCAAGAGTTACATGAATATCTCCTTTGACGCCTTATTTGATTTTGGCACATCCACATCACCCAATGTTGAAGAATTAGAACGTGGAGACCATGACCCAAAACAGAGAGGTTTAACCCTGCCAAACGAAGAAATATTCCTTGAGGGCGCCGCCGACCCTTACTTTAAGGGCGCCGCAGACATCGTTTATAAACTTGATGAGGATAATGAAACGGAGATTGAGCTTGAGGAGGTCTACATGACCTCTCTTTCGTTTCCATTGAATCTTCAGCTCAAGGCAGGACAATATTTCACGGAGTTTGGCAGGCTCAATCCACAACACCCGCACCAATGGGATTTTGTTGACCAACCGCTGGTAAATAACCGAATGTTTGGTCCTGATGGACTTCGCAGTCCTGGGGGAAGAATATCGTGGTTAATGCCAACTCCTTTTTATTCCGAGGTCTTCCTTGCGGTGTTAGACAGTCAGGGAGAGACGGCATTTAGTTTTCGTAATGAAGAAGAGGACGCACTTTATGGCCGTACGCCTGCTGACCGAGGCGTTAGAAGTCTCGGTGACATGTTATTTGTACCCAGATGGACATCTTCATTTGACCTGATGGATTCTCATACGGTGTTATTAGGCGCATCTGCCGCTTTCGGACCTAATGCTACCGGAATGGATACAAATACACAGATTTACGGGCTCGACCTTTTCTGGAAATGGAAACCGCCAACTCAGTCTGGAGGCTGGCCCTTTGTTACCTGGCAAACCGAGGGCATGTATCGCCGTTTTGAGGCGGGGAGGGATAGTCTTGCAGGTTTACCCCGTGAAAATCTCGCTGACTGGGGGGCATATTCTCAAGTAATATGGGGTTTCAAAAAACGCTGGACAGCGGGGCTAAGGGGCGAATTTGTAACAGGTGAAACTGGCAATTTTGGGGATGGTTTACGCCCAGACCGTACACGCCTTTCACCTGTGCTTACCTTCTATCCGAGTGAGTTCACAAAGTTACGGCTTCAATATAATCGTGATGAAATTCAGAGCCATGGTAGTGAAGATTCCGTCTTCTTGCAGCTTGAGTTTTCAATTGGCGCTCACCCAGCGCATAAATTTTGATAAGGAGGAAAATCTATATGAGATTGCTTCGCTTGGCTCGCAATGACAAAAAAGGCATAATTTCAGGGAAAAGTCTGTTTATCCAGCTCATGGTTTATTGCTCATTACTCATTGCTCATGGCTCATTGCTCTGTTCAGATTCAGCCCTTGCAAAACTTAATATTGTAGCAACGACCCCGGACCTTGGCGCAATCGCAAAGGAAATTGGGGGGGATAAGGTGGATGTTAAAAGTCTTGCCAGACCTACAGAAGACCCTCATTTTGTGGATGCAAGACCGAGTTTTATAACCATTCTAAACAAGGCAGATGTGCTAATAGAGGGAGGTGCAATGTTAGAAGCAGGCTGGCTGCCACCCCTTATAGAAGGTGCGCGGAATAAAAAGATACAAATCGGCTCTGCTGGTCGTGTTATAGGTTCGGATGGTATTACATTGATTCAGGTTCCAACTACCCTTGATAGAGCCATGGGTGATATACATCCCATGGGTAATCCTCACTATTTGCTCGACCCGTTAAACGGGAAGGTTGTGGCTCAGCATATTTGCGATACACTTTGTAAATTAGATGCCGCTTCCTGCCCGCATTTTCAAACCAATCTGGAGGGGTTTAGCAGAAAAATTGATGAAAAAATGGTAGAATGGAGAAAACTGACTGCATTATTCAAAGGGACTAAAGTCGTGACTTATCACAAGTCTTACGATTATTTTCTGGAACGCTTCGGTCTGGAACTCGTTGATACGCTTGAGCCGAAGCCCGGCATACCCCCTTCTCCGACCCACATCAATGCACTAATTCCACGCATGAATGAAGATGGGGTAAAAGCAATAATCATAGAACCAAATAAGGAGAAGAAGACCCCGGAATTCATCGCGGAGAAGACTGGCGCAAAGGTTCTTGTGCTACCTGGCACAGTAGGAGGGAACGAAGAAACAGAGGATTACATCTCACTTTTTGACTATAACCTGGCTCAGCTTGCTGCTGCCATCGGAGGAGGGCATTGAAAGAATGGTAGGGGCGAACTGACATTCGCCCCTACATAGTTGTAAAAGGACATTACTATGCAAAAGGAACAATCAGAGGCAATCATTACATTTGAAAAGGTTTCAATTGGATATGAACGGGACCCTATTCTTCAGGATGTCAACCTTTCAATAAAACGTGGTGGGTTCGTTGGTCTTTTGGGTCCTAACGGCTCAGGTAAAACTACCCTCTATAAGACGATTCTTCGAATTATCCCACCCCTGACAGGAAGGATTGTGTATCCGGGAGGTATTCCACCAAGGTTCGGTTATGTTCCACAGCGTGAAACATTAGATAGCATTTTCCCACTTAAAATAAAAGAAATTGTCCTTATGGGAACATATGGAAGCGGAAAGGCTTTTTCTCCTATATCACGTTCCGAGAGAGAATGGGCTATGTCTTGTCTTGAAAAGGTCGGACTTCAGGACCTGGCACGAAAACCTTACTCGGAGCTTTCAGGGGGACAGAAACAAAGGGTGCTGATTGCTCGTGCTTTAACCTCGCGTCCTGATTTCTTATTGCTCGATGAGCCTACGGCTGGTGTTGACGTAATGACAGAAAAAGCCATTCTCGACACAATTTCCAGGATTCGTCAGGAACTCAAGCTTACCATTATAATGGTAAGTCATCATTTACGTAGTATGAGAGAATTTGCAAGTCATATTATCTGGATTCACGAAGGCAAAATCGTTTCCGGCGAGGTAAAAGAGATGCTTACATCAACTAAAATCGAACAAATTTTTAGTGTATAGAGAGGCTTACCTTTTCAAAAGTTAAGCGTAGAAAATTATGGACACCATGTTTGATATGTTAAACCCGGGGTTTCTTTTGCGCAACTCCTTTTACGCAAGCCTGATTGTGGGGTTTATATGTCCACTAGTTGGGGTTTATTTTGTTTTAAGGCGTATCATTTTCCTTGGTGTAGCGGTGCCCCAGATTTCCTCGGCTGGAATTGCCTTTGCCTTTCTTCTACACACCCTTGGACTACATCCTTTACCACATAGCGTTGAAGAACGAGGAACAGCACTACTCGGTTCTTTTCTTTTCACCTTCTTTTCCATCCTTGTTCTGGCGATTCTTGAGCGCCGCCACAAAGGAATGGCAGAGGGGAGGATTGGCGTTGCCTATGCCCTGGGTGGCGCTGCAAGTATTCTATTTGTCGTCTGGAACCCCTCAGGAGAGTCGGAAATTCTCAGTATGTTGCGAGGCAATATTATTGCTATTAATAATATAGACTTACTGCTCATCACGGGGGTTTACTTCTCCATTCTAATCGTTTTAATAGGGTTTCAAAGGGATTTTGTGTTAATTTCTTTTGACCCTGACTTGGCAGTTACAATAGGCAAGAATGTTCTTTTATGGGATATCTTGCTGTACCTGATAATTGGGTTAACCATTTCCCTCGGAGTCATGACAGTTGGTCCATTAGTCATATTTGGTTTCTTGGTAATTCCACCTGTAGCAGCGCGCATGTTAACATTTGGTATGAAGCCATTCTGTATAGTTTCCTCACTTATAGGAGGACTCTCAGCTTTTTTAGGCTTTTATCTCTCTTATAGGTTTGACCTCCCTACAGGCGCAACGGACGTTGCCTTATTATGCCTTGTTCTCTTTGCGAGTTCAATTTTTTGTATCGTAAAGAGACATTTTAAAAAATAAGGCATTAAAAGCACGTTCTACGAACCTTGCTTTTAACGGTCTTTTCATGCCGCCTTTTCGACCTATAAATTTTCTTGCACTGTCATCACAAATTTCATAATATATTAACCGCCAGTTGGGCGATGGGCAATGGGAAATAGGGAAGGAAATTTTCAGTATGGAATTAGACATCATAACTGTTAAAAACAGGATTACAAGCGGCGAAGACCTGTCTTTAAAGACAATAACGGATATCGTAGCATACAAAATTTACGAAAGCCCCGAAAACAAAGACCCCGCATCCAATTACCTCCTGGCAGAATCTATTGTGGCAGAGTACATAACTGCAAATTTCAGAGAGTTTAATGAGTTCCAAGAAAGGTTGAACGTGCAGGGTTCGGGATTGGAAGGGCTAAGGTCATTTGCTGATTTGGTGTATTGGGATTATTCTCACAAGAAAGAAATCAGGTTTGAAGCTATCAGGGATAGGATATCACGCGGTAAGGATATTACCCTGAGAACGATTACTGATTTTGTGGCTTATAAGATAAAGGAAAGTCCTTATGACGAGGGGGTGGAAATAAATCTTATCTCTGCACAAACATTTATAGCTCAATACATTTCCGAGAATTTCAGGGACATGGAAGAGTTTCAGGATTTTCTTTCACGTCTGGGGGTAGGCATGGGCAAGCTTCAAAAGTTCGCCGAGATAGTGTATAATGAGTATTGTCAGAAGAAATCCTCTTGAGAGTTCAAAGTTCGGAGTTCGGAGTTGAGAGTTAAAAGATAATACCTCCTAACTCCGAACGCCCAACGCTTAATTTGGTGAAGCTATGAAGACAATATTTGTACATTTATCTGGAAGTAAACGGGGCAAGACAGAAGTCTTTGACAATGAGAAGATTGTAATAGGGACCGATTCTCTGTGCGACCTTCGTTTTGACCCGGACAAAGACAGGTTTACTTCCCCACTCCATGCAGAGATAGAATTTAAGGATTGTAACTTCATACTGAGGGATAAAGGCAGCCAGAAGGGGACGTTCATAAACAAGGAATTAGTTAAAGAGGCGCTCTTACTTGACGGGGATCTGATTGAATTTGGCGAAAAGGGACCTAAGATACGCTTCCGTGTAAGGACTGACGAAGCGGATGTGTGTAAACCCGTCGTTGAGATGCTGAAGGATGCTATAGACCGTACTAAAGAACAACCTACTGGGAGATTAGCAACTGCCGCAACGTTTCTTAAAGAGCTGGCATGGGAAGCAATTACGCAGTCATCAATGTCATTGAGAATTACCATTGTTTCTATCTTAATCTTATTTATTTGTGGAATCGTAGCCATTCCTTACTTTTCGTTACAAAGATTTCAGCAGACGGCTGAAAGAATCCAGATACTCGAAAAAGAACATGTTGCTATCGAAAAAGAACGCCTCTTTGTTGAAAATCTGATAAAAGAATACAGTCCAGGAGTCTGCTTGATTCAAGGCTCTTATTACTTTATTGAGGAAACTTCAGGAGAACCCCTGACGTTTGAGGAAGAAGAAGAAGGAGGAGGCTTTAGCGCAAAACCTGTAGTCCACGAGTATACAGGAACTGGTTTTTTGATTAGCAAAGATGGGATACTTGTGACTAACCGCCATGTTGCGGAACCCTGGTGGGGGAAGCAAACTTTTTATCCGCCTTCTGAGTTCAAGCTTGCTCCCAAGTTCGAGGTATTAAGGGCATTCTTTCCAGGCATAGAAAAACCTTTCCCTCTCAAGGTCGAGAAGTTATCGGTAGAGGCTGATGTTGCACTGCTCAGCATTGAGATGGATAGCTATAACATCCCTGCCCTTGAATTAGACACAACAGGCAGAGATGCTATTGTAGGTGAACCAATCGTATTGTTAGGTTATCCTGCCGGATTGAGCGCAATCCTTGCCAAGCTTAGCCAAACCGCCCCGGATGGCATAGAAATGCTCAAAGAATTGCCTTTCTTGAACCTGGCTGAGGTGCTTTCCAACCGTGGGATGATAAGACCTTACGCTACTCAGGGTCACGTAACCGATGCTTTACTGGATAAGATTATTTTCGATGCACAAACAACACTTGGGGGTAGTGGAGGTCCTCTTTTCAACAGGACCGGAAAGGTAATCGGTATAAACTATGGGATATTTACAGGTTTCAAAGGTTCCAACTTTGCTTTGCCAATAAAATACGCATTAAGGTTAATGAGCCAGGAACAGGAAGAGGAAGAGTAGTTGAGTCCTCATTCTGTTCGTCCACCTAAGGTGGATATTATCAATTTGCATCCTTTAAAAAGGAGAAGTCACGTGAGAAACGAACAAAGAGAATCGCGGTTGTCTGCCTATGGCGAACGCAAGCCAGCCGAAGGTACGGAATCAGACAAGAGGAAGCACCCAAGATTTGAAGTTCAATACCAATTAAAGTACAAGCAAATTGAAAGCAAGAACTTCCGCATTGGAAAAGAATATGCCATGACGTTTGATATATGCTCCAGGGGTGTAAGCATACTTGTCGAGGAAAAGGTGAACATTTCATCTATACTAATAATAGAACTGATTATACCCGGGGGAGGTTCTCCTCAATCCGCTGTGGGCTTCGGAAAGGTGCGATGGTGTCAAAAAAGCGGTGAGAAATATCGTGTCGGATTAGAACTCATGTGGGTTAGCTTTGGTACCAGTGGTATTGACGAGGTATCTATAGACGATGAATTTGTCAGTAAATTGAAACACGAATTAGAGAGTGGAACGCTTCATGTAGTAAAAGATATTGGAACTCAAGAGATAAAGAGTTTTCTAAAACTGCCTTAAGCTACAATAGAGTTAAAAGAATAGCCAGTGAAAAGGCAAATCCCTTACTCTTTTCAAAAAGGTGAGCTTACCTTTCATCTTACAGGGTACAGGACTGTAAACTATTTTGATGACTCTTGATGTTTTTCTTCCGCTACGGAAGGGGCGGGTTGGTCTTTTTCTTTGGTTTCGACAGAAGCTAACCCAGCCTCAAGCCCTTTTATTTTTGCCAATAACTCATGTATTGAAGCTTCAGTATCTCCCCTTTGCTCTTCCATTTCTTCTATCTCATCTTGTAATACCTGGATTTGGTCTTCAATATCTTCCAGCGATGCAATTTCTGATTCGAGGACTTCCTGAGCCGAACGAAGTTGTTCCTGAAGCGCTTCTTTCGTTGGTTTTGGTTCTTCTGCAGAAGTAGTAGATAACTTGGAAGTGCTGACGGGTGTTTGTTGTGGGGGCTCCTTCGGATGCTCGCTTTGCGGGCGTGGAGTTGTGGCTGACTCGGTTTTTTGAGTCTGAACAGTTAGCTCGGCGATACGGTCTTCTGTTTCCTTCTTCAGTTCTTTTAAAGCATCTATTTCATCCTTTATTTCTTCCAGCGCCAACATTTCAGCGTCCAATTCTTCCTTTGCAGAATTCAACTCCTCTTGCTTGTCTTTCCCAAACTCATCTCCTTTTTGTGATTTATCCTGCAGGTCTTTTATTGTTGTCTTTAAGAAATTTATCCTCTCTTGGGATTCTGTTTCTTGTTCTACTATATACTCAAGCTCGTCACTAAGTTCCACTAATGACTCTTTTTCCTCTTCGAGCTCTTTCTTAATAGAGATTATATCTGCATCGGTTTTCTCCACTGCGTAGCTCTGTACGGAGGCTACAATTGGAAAGAAAGCGGCGAAGAGTGGAAAAATGGACATTACTAAAGCTCCCCTAAGGATTTTCTTCATTTGTAAGTTCTCCTAAAAATACCAATACCCTTTTTTACCTGAAGGAAATAAAGATAATAGGCCTAACATCTATTAAACATTTGAAGGGGTTAAAGACATGTTCTCGGGGCTTGCCTCTAACGAACCCTTTCGACTTCTTAAATACTGGTCAATTGCTGCAGCAGCCTTTTTCCCTGCTCCCATTGCAAGGATTACGGTTGCAGCACCGGTCACAATGTCTCCACCTGCAAAAACACCTTCTTTGCTCGTTTTCCCAGTTGCTTCGTCAGCTACTATATTACCCCTTTTATTAACCTCAAGACCGGGTGTTGTGGCAGGTACAAGTGGATGAGGGCCGTTTCCAATTGCCACTACGACAGTTTCGACATCTAAGATGGTTTCTGAACCCTTTATAGGTAAAGGACGCCTTCTACCCGACTCATCAGGCTCACCCAGTTCCATCCTTACACACTCAATACCCTTGACCCAGCCATTTTCGTCCCCGATAATTCTTACAGGGTTCATAAGAAGCTTAAATTGCAAACCTTCTTCCTCCCCATGATGAATTTCATCAATCCTGGCTGGCATCTCTGCCCTTGAACGCCTGTATATAACATAGACATCCTCAGCACCCAAGCGTAATGCCGTACGGGCAGCATCCATTGCAACATTGCCACCGCCAATAACTGCCACTTTTTTCTTCATGGCAATAGGCGTTGCATATTTAGGGTCGTACGCCTTCATCAAGTTTGTTCTTGTTAGATACTCGTTGGCTGAATAAACGCCATTTAGATTCTCGCCAGGTATGCCCATAAAGAGAGGAAGTCCAGCACCTGTCCCTATAAAGACGGCGTCAAAACCCCTTTCGAGAAGTTCATCTACCGTTTCGAGCTTGCCGATTACGGAATTGAGTTCAATCTTTACTCCAAGCTTTCTTAAGTAATTTACTTCAGATTCGACAATCGCCTTTGGCAACCTGAATTCGGGTATTCCATAAACAAGCACACCGCCAGCCTTGTGTAGCGCTTCGAAGATTGTAACATCATGCCCTTTCTTAGCCAATTCTCCAGCAGCGCTAAGCCCAGCAGGACCGGAACCTACTATTGCAATCTTGTAACCAGTAGGAGGGGGTATATCAGGTATGACTGTATCACCATGTTCTCGTTCCCAATCAGCAGCAAAGCCTTCGAGATTCCCAATAGCCACTGATTTAAATTTCTTAGCCACAACACATACTTTTTCACACTGGTCTTCCTGCGGGCAAACACGGCCACAGACAGCAGGTAAGCTATTTGATTCCTTTATTTTTCGCGCGCTACCTACAAAATCTCCTTCAGAGATAAGCTTGATGAAGGCTGGAATATCTATTCCTACGGGGCATCCCGCAACGCATAAAGGCTTTTTGCACTGCAAACATCGGCTTGCTTCCTTTTGTGCAAGTTCCGGGGTGTAACCAAATGGAACTTCAGCGAAATTCTTTACCCTTACCTTTGGGTCCTGCGCGGGCATTTTCTGGCGTGGGACGCCTTTTGCTTTCCCCGTTCCGCTTAAAACGGATTCTTCAGGTGGTTGCCAGCAACTTCTTTCAGGAGGGACAAATTGGACTGTCGGGTCTTTTCCGTTGAAAGAATATGTTTTAAGACGCTTCATTAATGTGGAATAATCAACCTTATGTCCGTCAAATTCAGGACCATCAACACATGCAAACTTACTTTCTCCACCAATTGTAACACGACAGCCGCCGCACATCCCCGTTCCATCCACCATGATTGGATTGAGGCTTACTACGGTCTTAATGCCATAAGGCTCTGTAACCTTGCTGACAGCGGCCATTAATGGAACAGGTCCAACGGCAAATACTATATCTATTTTGTCTTCTTTGTTAATCATATCCTGAAGAATTTGCGTGGGGAAGCCGTGATGTCCTTTAGAACCATCATCCGTAGCAATCTTCAATTCACTGCTTAAACCTCTCATTTCATCTTCAAGAATGAGCAAATCCTTGTTTCTTGCGCTTATAATAGAAATGACTTGGTTGCCCGCATCATGTAAAGCCTCTGCTATTGGTTGGACAAGGGCTATGCCAAGACCACCGCCGATACAAACAGCGGTACCAAAGTTTTCAATATGGGTAGGGTGTCCTAATGGACCTACAACATCGAGGATTGAATCGCCCACATTAAATGTAGATAGTAGTTTAGTTGTGTCGCCTACAACCTGGAAAACTATCGTAATTGTCCCCACAACAGGGTCAGAATCTGCAATAGTAAGCGGTATCCTTTCTCCCTCCTCAACGATTCTCAGCACCACAAATTGTCCTGCTTTTCGCTTTTTGGCAATCTGAGGTGCGATAATTTTCATCTTATAAATGGCTTCAGCTATCTTCTGTTTTTCAACAATTTTATACATTAACTTTTTCTTTTAAAAAACATTGCTAATTTACATCTTAACAAATTTATAATACCAGCACATTATCTAAAAATCAACGAAAAAAGGTTATCTACGGAGGATTTTTTCTTTGATTTCTTCTAAAACGTTGGGTGTGATTAACTGGCAGTTTATTTTCCTGGCATATTGTTCGATTGCATTTTTTATCTTACTGCGAATGAAGAATGGGATTTTCTTTATCCTTTCTTCGGCTTCTTTTGTCCACAGTAGGGGCAACCCTTGTGGTTGCCCTTCCTGCGGTTGGCTGTAAGATAGGGCAGGCACAAGGCCTGCCCCTACACTCGGCTCATAGAGGCACCAGTCGTCTTCATCCATATAATCACCAGAAGAGGCGTATGCCCTTGCCCTGCATCCTCCGCATATAAGACGGAATTCACAAATACCGCATTTCCCCTTTAGTAAAGGATTTCTAAACATTTTAAAATGTTCTGATTTCTCCCAAATATCTACAAAACTGCATTTTTTAACATTTCCTATGCTTACCGGCATGTAAGGACACGGCGTGACATCGCCTTGGGGGGTAATTCTACAATAATGGGTACCAGCTAAGCAGCTACTTGCATCGGTTTTTAGTAAGGGGGTTTCTGGATTGTTTTGATAAAGGATTCTTCTGTAGATAGGTGCGCACCTTGCCCTTATTATCATCCTGTCGAAAGGGTTTGATGCTAATCCGTGCTGAATTTTTGTAAGATAAAGAAGTGTTTCTTCATATTGGTTTTCTGTAATATCAGTAATGTTCTGTCCCCTGCCTGTACAAACCAGAAAAAACAGGTTAAATACCCTTGCACCAAGTGATTTTGCATATTCAATAATTTGTGGAATTTCGGTATAATTGCTTCTTGTCACAGTCGTTTGTATCTGGAAGTCTAAACCATATTTTTTGCACGCCTCTATTCCCTTAATTGTTTCATTCCATGCTCCTCTTACTCCACGAAAAGAGTCGTGAATATCCGGATTTATAGAATCAAGACTAATGCCTACACCGGAGACTCCGCACTTTTTAAGCTTCTGCACAACATCCTCATTAACGAGATTGCCATTTGTGCCAAGGACAACCATCATCCCCTGGCTGGAAGCATGTGCTGATAGTTCAAAGATATCGCTTCTAAGAAGTGGTTCTCCACCTGTCAGGATTAGCATTGTTTCTGAATTTACACAGGCAATCTCATCAATAAGTCTAAATCCCTCTTTTGTAGTAAGTTCGCCTATCGATTGCTCGCCACTATCAGCATCGAGATAGCAATGGGCACAGCGGAGATTACAGCGCCACGTGGTATTCCAGGAGATTATATATGGGAGGAAATTTGTTAACAAGGTTTAAGGCGTACCGGGTGGTTTTTCGACAGCTTTGAGGTAAGCTAAAAGAATATCTCGTCTTGCAACAATACCTACTAATTTGCCATCTCTAACAACAGGCAGGCGAATTAGGTGTTTTGTTTCAAGAATATTAATTATCTCTACTGCATGTGTTTCCTCGGTAACACAGACAACGTCCTTGGTCATTATATCCTTAGCAGTAGTGTTATTGATGTCTTTGCGTTCCATCAATGCCTTAAGAAGGTCGTATTCAGTAACAATTCCCACGAGTTTTTTGTTGGCATCAATAATTGGAACGTCACCGAAGCCACGCTCAGTCATTGTGCGAGCCATGTCGTGCCATGTGGTGTTCGGTTGGGCGGTGACGACGTTTGTTTCCATCATTCGAGAGGCATTTAAATCCTTAAAGTCAAGTCCACCAATCATGAATTCTGACTGTCTCATGATTTTTTCTCCAATTCTAAATTAGCCTTTTTATTTCCACTCGTTATTAAAACATGACATGGCGCCAAGCGTAGCAAATTTTCGGTTGCACTTCCAATATCCAAGCTATCAGCGTTATGAAGCCCAGTCCGTCCAATAACCAAAAGTGAAGGGTCTTCTTCTTCAATACGTTTTAATATTTCGTTGTATGGTTTACCTTCCATTAGGGTGGTATTAATCTTAAGCCCAATATTTCTTTCGATGATTTGACGAGAATCGTCTAAATAGTCTTGATATACCTTTGCAAGGCCTTTATCTATAACATCTCCGTGGAGTTTTTCCTGCTCCTTAAATTTGAATATCTGACCCGCTTCTTGAGTAAGTACATTAGTAATATTTTCAAAGGCAATGCGATGGAAGTCAGGGTCGAAAACAGAGACTGCTTCTATAGCCGTGCCAAAGGTTCTGGCAAGGTTCCCAGCAGCAAAGATAGCGGCGTTGGATGGAGCGCTTCCATCAACTGCCACCATAATTTTAGACTCAAGAGGTCTATCATTCTTAATAACTAAGACATCCGTTTTAACCCTTCTTACAACCCTCTCACAAACACTCCCAATCAAATTGCCATTTACAGCACCAAGACCTAATACGCCCATTACAACCAAATCATAATTAGAGTCGTCAATATCCTTAACCAATTCAAGGTAATTTTTTCCTTCAAGTATCTTACAATCAAAAGAGACTTTTGCTTCTATACACCTTTTCTTCAATACTTCAAGGTATGAGAATGAAATAGCTTTGAGTCCACGTTCTATCAAGGAACCATGTAAGGCTCTGAGTCCATGAAGCACTTTTTCTTGTTGGTATTGTGGAGGGAGTCCACTCTCCATGTCCTTTAATCTGCGATTGTGGAGTCTGGCAGCATAAACATGACTTCCCACCACCTTTGCATCAAATTTTTTGGCAATGGTTACACCAATATCAATGGCGTAATTAGAGTATCTCGAATTGTCAACAGGGATGTATATACTTTTGTACATAATCTAAGACTGTTCTTTTAGGACTCGTTCTCGCAACCACTCTGTGAGGGCTCTCCAGATAAGGAATGCGGTTATTAAACCGACTATAGGCCATACTATAAAGGGTTTCTTACTTGTAGGCTTTCCTTCGTTATGCGTTTCCTCAATAGGAGAGTTCGGGGCACCTTCCACGGGTTCCTTCACAATGGCTGAAGAGACTGAAAATGCTCTTATGTATGCAACCAGTTTTTTAATCATTTCATCATCAAAGGTGTCACCCCACGCAGGGCACAAGTTCGACTTCTTTACAGCCACAGAGCCGCCGATTATAACCTTTTTAATGTCCGCGTCTTCTAATTTAGACATATACTCTGTATCAGTAAAGTCCCTGGGTCCTGGCTTCACTTCATAAGGGAATGACTTACCGTCGCCCTTCCCTTCTTCTCCATGGCAATGTACACAATGATGCCGATACACATGTTTGGCATCAAAACGGATTAATTTTAGCTTATTCGCACGTGGATGTTCCCCATCTTTGACAGCACCAAATAAACCCTGTGAAACATTTAGACTGACAGAAAGAATACTAATTCCAATTATCATAGTTCGTTTTAAAAGTGTATATTGTCCTAACATTTAGTTCCCTTCGTATTTGACAAATTAACTGGTTCCTTTATCTGTACAAGACATCAGAAAATGTACTAAATTGGCGATCTCTTCCTCAGTAAGCTTATAACGTGGCTCCGCGGTATCAAGGGCTGCATGCTGCGGATTTTTTAAGTGCCAATAAACATAATTTGGTTCTAACCTATCGCCCGCTTTAGCAAGATTTGGCCCTATTACACCACCCTCTGGACCTATTGCGTGGCAGGTATTGCAGCCATAGTCATAAAAAAATGTTTTGCCCGCAGCGGCTTTTTCTTCGTTTACCGCTTCTTCTTTAAAAAGGTCGGTTGGAATTTCTCCGCTAATAAAATTCTTTTTTATGTAGTCCGTTGCAATCCTTGCCTCTTCATCGGTAAGGCTAAACTTGGGCATTTGTTGAAGTATTGGACGGATGATGTCAGGGGTCTTCAAGAAATCAACAAGCCAGCTATCCTTAAGCTTGCTACCTATATTAGTTAATTCTGGAGCAAATGTTCCGCCATTCCCACTGATGTTATGGCATGTTAAACATCTTATTTCATACACAAGTTTAGGAAAATCCTCTGTGGGTACAGGGTCTCTTACGATTGGAGGAAGAACTTCCTTGATGCCTTCGATATCATGACATACCACACATCGGCTCACGGTAATTACTCTTTTTCCATTTTCTATAATTGTAGGGTCGTTAGAATAAGTTATTTCAACTGCAGGGGCTGCCTCTTCGCCTCCTTCACTCTCTTCTTCCTCTTCTTCATATTCAGGCATAAAATCCTCACTTCTGAGGATGTATTCGATAAGAGCCCTTAACTCTTCATCAGTCAGCCTGAATTGAGACATCATGGTATCAATAAAATGTTCTCTCGGGTTTTTTATCCAGTAATAAAGCCAATCTCGGTTACTAATCTTTAATTGAACTTTACCCAAATCAGGAGCAACTGGAACAAATCCCCCAACGCCTTTTTGTGCATGACAGAGACCGCATCGTGCTACTGACCAAACGCCCTTTCCTTTTGTAATAAGTTTATCCACTACTTCAAACTCTTCATCTGTCAGTTCTGATTCTGGCTTAAGAAGGTCGTCATCCCATTGTAGTTTTGGATATGGTGGATTTTTATCTGCAATACTCGCCAAATATGCTATTATGGCTTTTACTTCATCGTCTTCTAACATCAAAAATGGCATTCTGGCGCCTGGGTCATAAACCTTGGTATTCTTAATCCAACCAGAAATCCACGAGGCATTCACTTTATGCGTTACGTTTTTGAGGGGTGGGCCATGTTTAACCCGTCTAAACGGATTGTAAAACTTTTCCGTAACTACGGAAGGGTTGGTTTTTGTTTCTGCATAAGATAGAGTTATGCTGAAACAAACAAATCCTGAGATTATTGCAGTAAATGCAAGAACCAATTTTTTATTCACTTTAATTGACTTTTTATCCATTTTGTCTTCCTCTGCAAACCTCCGCCCATTCTTTGCAAACCAGCATTGACAAAATTAACCCTTCCCTTGTAAAAGGGTGAGCACTTGCCTCCAAAAATCCTTACGCGAGTTAATCAATCAATACTAAGCCGATGGCTTACGTCTGATCCACCCAACAAGCCACATTTCAGCGGCAGCAGCCATTATTATAGAAACTAAAGCATAAAAGTATACACCGCCCCGTGCTGGCGCCTCCGGAAATAAATAATACCAAACAGTAATTGATTTTTTTGAGCCTATATCCCCGTTTGAACCATCCCAAATACCAAGTGAAAATAGAGTAAATTTCCCTTGTTCAAATTTAACATCATTGGAATCACCCGTGTTTAATTTCCTCTTCATCACAACCTGCCACAAACCTCTCTTGCCATTCCAATATCCACGCCCACTGACATGCTGATTTTCAGGAGGCTGCAGGGTCAAAGGTGCAACAAAGCCTCTCTCCACGTTCAATTCCTTCACAGCAGCTTCAACATAAGGCTCTTCAACGTTTAGAAGTTCTTGTCTAACACCGGCTTTCCAGAAAGACTTCCAATGCCAAATATTTACATTTACCTTTTCTTGACCATGGGCAAGGGTTGGCTTCGGGATGTCACCACCAAGAGCTTTCGTAGGAAATTGTATTGCCACAGCATCTTTGAATGTCTCATCTTGCATATTTGTGGAATCATTCCACTCTATATGAAATGCAATCTCATTTCCGTTATGAACAGACCTCACCCTTGCATGATTTATTGATGGGGTAAATTGCCTTGGAACTGCTATCAACTGACCTGCAAGCTCTAATCCTAAAGGCTCTATTCCTTGCCAGAGAGGGTTATCTGCGTCCATCGGTATTTCTCCGGTAATAAGCTTTGAGTCGAGCACAACTTGAACACCAGGTTCTACTGGTCTGGATATGGATTTTACAAATGCAGCAAGACTCCACCGTTCATCATCTGTAAGAATCTCTGCGTAAGGACCCATTGGTGTACCATTAAGCCCCGTTGTGATAGCACGGAATATATCTTTCAGCTCATTTCCGCCTCTATAAGTCCAGCCGGCTGTTAGGTCCCTTGCCACAAACGGCATGTCCCACTGATTCTTTAATTCAACGGTTATGGGACCATTAGCCCCGCCCTCTTCACCATGACAAAGGAAACATTTCGTACTCTTAAAAAGTTCTCTCCCTTTTTCTTTCATGGCTTCCGTTACAGAAGGCTCTGACGCTGCTATAGTTACAATAGGTTTAGGAACTTCTTCGGTTTTGAATCTATCGTTGAAACCTTTTATATAGTCCATGACCTTACGACGCTCTTCTTCTGTCAGGACTTCTTCCCAGGAAGGCATTACAGAACCAGGAAGACCTTTACTTATCGCCCTAAACAGGTCATCATCAGAAGGAAGTGAACCATGAGGTGTAGTACGAATCTTAAACTGACCGGAAGTAAAATCACGCGGTGTAGGGAACATAATATTATCACCATCCCATCGCACCCCTGGACCATTTCCATCACCATTCAAGCCATGACAGAACCAACACTTTCGTTCATAAATGTCTTTTCCATCACCTAAAGGCGGTTCTGGATAATGGTCTTTTTCAAGTACATCTGCAGGTCTTTGGGCTGCATTTACGTATGCAAATTGGATAACCTTCCATACAGTATCATTGTCTAAAGCATCCTTCCACCTCGGCATTACCGAACGATAACCGATTGTACCTTGTGGGAGACCGATACCGCCTTCTGTAATTCTCCAAAAGAGGTAACGTTCAGCCAATTGGGCAATTGTGCCAGATTCACGAAAATCTATAGGTTTCGGTATCCATGCACGAGCCATCCAACCTTTCCCATCGCCTAAGAAACCGTGACAGGGTTGACAAAGCCCTGTGAAAATTTCACCACCCTTGCTAATATTTTCTGGTGTCCACTTAAATGGTTGCTGTAAATCCTTGAAACTGCCAGGGAGGTCAAAATGAATGCCAGGAGGGTCGCCCGGAGGTACAGTTTTTACAAGAAGCCTTTGATATGTGTAGTAGCCTATTACTAAAGGGAATGCTACTACGCTTGCTATCCATATCACATTTTTCCCCGCAGAGGGATTGCCTTCACTGCTGTAAAGATATACAATGGGGTTGAAAACCAATAGCATCCTATCAGTATCAATCGTAAGGTAAAGGGCTATTGCTATTATTACTATACCCATATACATGAAAATGATACTCGATGGGATAGGTATCGAACCTTTGCCTGTACCGAGGCCTGTAAAGAAACCTATTCCGAACTTAAAAAGGACGTATGAAATGACCAATATTATTGCAATCCATGCAAGGTCAGCTAAACCTAGGAACGAGTGTTTTCCTTTTTTCATAATTTAAAACCTGCGATAATATCCTCCAAAGTAATATTCGTGAAATTTACATTCTATTTAAGTGTCTGCAAGAAGGCGATGAGGCTATAGAGCTGCCTGAGCGTCAGTGAGTCATGAAATTCAGGCATAATGGACCTACCATCCTCTCCTACATAGCCTTCGCCTTTTACAATAACCTTATTCGGAAATACAATGGAATCATAGAAGTATTCTGCATCCTGCATTGCTGCAACTCCGTGAAGGTCCGGCGCACTTTTCTCTGGTTCTTTGTCCTCAAACCCTGGCGCTTTGTGACATTGCCAGCATTTCATCTCATTAAAGACGTCAAACCCATCCTCAGGATAGGCTTCCGGCATTAGAAATTCTGCCTCTGCCACTTCGATTGTGGGAACAAATTTTTTATACTTCTCCTGTGCAGTTGCAAGCTTTTGAATCGCATCCTGGTCAAAATTTCCACCTAAACTGTACAGGTAAGCGGTTACCGCCACAATTTCATCATCATTTAATGAAGCAGGAGGCCTATTGACAGGCTTCATCTGACCTTTTGGATAGCCCTCAACAACGAATGCATCAGGACTATAAACAGATTCCATAAAATACTCTGCAGCCGACATCCCTGGTTTTCGTTGTGAGGCTCTTTCCCCAACACCTATCATATTTGGACAACGTGCCTTTGGGTCCTCTCCCAATGAATGACATGTAAGGCACGAATTTTCTCTTTCAAAGATTGACTTACCGGCCTCTGTCAGTCCCTCAACAGTGAGGGTGATGGTTACTGGGCCAGTAGCTCCTTGTTTTATTTGAGGAATACTGTTTCCGAGATACACAAACCCACCTGCGACAGCAAAGATAAAGATACATAAGCTAAGAAAGTTTTTCATTCTTTGCGAGTCCCTCCAAACTGGCTAAGCCAAAATACAAAGGCAATAAATCCAAAAAATATTACCGTGACTATAGATATCACCGTTGTGGCAAAGCCAAGAGTTGGTGTAAAGGCAGCCTCTGAAGCGTCTTTCATGACTCCGTAAACATGCCATGGTCCCCTGATACCAGAGCGTACAAACCCCATTAGTCCCATTAACAGGGTGAATGTTATTGCAATTAGAAACAAAATATATTGTGACCTTACAGGCATTTCTCCCCATCTAATACCTCCGAGGGGTTTAGATTTTTTAAACAAAGGTATGTCAATTCCCATTACACCAATAATACAGCCTATCACTGGAAGTACCTGATAAATGGAGTAGCGAATTGCTATATCCTTTGGTGTTGGTGGAAATGAACTTATGCCAAAGTAAAGAACTGTAATTGCGGCTCCTGCAAACATAAATATCTGTAGAGCGCCTCCAACGTGTCTCCAGGTTGCGGTAGCAACCTTATTTGCTCTACGATATAATACGAAGCTTAGAAACGTTGTAAGAATCACGAGATTTACAGCGGTATTCTTTGCAGGCATTTGCCCAAAGAAATCAAGAAGAGGATGATGTGCTGCGCCCATTTTACGTGCTTCTTCAATGCTTGCAACCATTGTATGGGGTGTCATCCAGACCGCGATTCCTATAAACACCATGGTAAGCATAAAAATGATAAATTTCTTATACCTTTCTGCTCCAGGAATCTTGTTCATGCCAGTCCAGAGATAATAGTTTGTACTTATAAAAAGCACGCCGATAAGCACTGCCTGAATTATAAATAGCCATGCGAATGAACCGCCCATAAGGATTGTAATAAGGGCAAAGTCATACTTTCGAATCTCAAAAGCAAGGTAATAACCAGCAAATGGCAGTGGAATCAGTGCAAACGTGGCAATAAAGTTTCCTATATAAGCCATCCAATCATAATGTGCCTTTTCATCAGGTCCCTTTGACCCAAGAAATTTAAAAGCAGAATAAGCAGCCGCGATTGCGCCACCAAATGCAACATTTGCGATTATACGGTGGACGTTAATAGGCCACCAGAGTGGGTTATGGACAGCGCCCCATAGGCTTGTCAGCGCATAGGTGTTTTCATCAATACCCCCAGGGCTCATCATGAAGCATACCCATGCGTTTGCAAGAAACATCAGGGCTGTGCCAAAGAGGTTTAAAAATACACCTATCGTCACATGACCCCACTTAGTAACCCGAGAATCTTTCATCCTATCCCAGGTGTAATAATAAGCATACAATGTGAAAGATTCACCAAAGAAAAGAAAGACGTAGACATACATTGTGCCTGAAAATATCTCCATGAGATAGCCTGTAAACTTTGGATACAGCCCTATGAGCATGACTATCAGTATAGCGCCAAAGATAGCAGTTATTGAAAAGGCAACCGGAAGTAACTTCGTAAATTCTTTAGAGAGCCTGTCAAATTTTTCATCTCCAGTGCATACGCCAATAATTTCCGTTATAAGTACAAACATCGGGACCGCTAATACAAATGCCGCAAACATCAGATGTAATTCAGCTATAACCCATATTGCGATACGAGAGCTGATTAACGGAAAATGTCTATAATCCTTGACCACATCTTTAATGTCCTGGGCAAGTGCTGGACATGCCACATAGAACAATAAAAAAAGCGGTATAATGATAATGAGAAACGATAATTTTCTTTGAAAACAATCTGGTCTCATTTGTCTGAAATCTCCAATTCAACGGTTAGAACGGCATTTTCTGTTACCTTGACTTCCTTTTCAATAATAACAGGGTCAGAGAACATAATCTTGTCAATCTTGCCTTCCTTCTCCTTCTTTTCTTTCTCCTTCCAGCCCTCATGCCATGCGGTTAATTTATATGTGCCCGGGGGAACATTCTCAAGCTTGAACTTACCGTCTTTATCGGTTACTGTATAGTATGGATGTTCGACAACATGAACTTCGGCGCTCATCCAGTAATGACCTGCATCGCATACCACATCAACCACCCCGGCTTTTCTCAGTTTTTTTGCTATTTTCTGTCCCTTAACAGGAAAGGCAAGATTATAGTTAGCAGCCCCATACATATGTATATTGTGTAGGGTATCATCGCTTGTTGTCATGACGAATTCGGCTCCAACTGGAACTATATAAATATGTGGCTCATATTGGCATTCTACCTGATCCAATGTAAGAGTGGAAGGTAATTCTGCCATTTTCTTCCCTTCCTGAATATTTGCCAGATATAGGACCGTATTTTTCACACCACCATCGTTTGAGATAATCAATCTCGGCGATAGTTTCGGTTCCTTACCACAAACTTCTATGTCTTTTTGAATAGGGAAAAAGCTTACTTCAGGGATTGCACCTGCCCATTTAACCGTCCCTTCGATTGTACCACCACCAGTAACATCTTTTTCTGTGTAAGCCCTTGCAGTAGAATTATAAAACAAAAGACCAAAGACTCCCAAGCAAAGAAATAAGAACGCCCTTAATGACAATCTTTCATGGATAAACATAACACTTCTTTCCTCCTATTCTAATCATTTACCTTTCCAAAAACATTCTTAACAATAAACAGCCATTCAAGACCACCAACCATTCCTACAGCAACAATGCTGTACATATATACAAGAATGTTTGCTGGTGTACTCAGAATTAAATAATACCATGATGAAATAGACATTCTATTCCCCACCTCTCCATTTGAGCCATCCCATACACTGAATGCAATCGGTATCAACTTCCCTTGCATGAATTGCACGTCCTTATTGTCGGTGGTTACAAGGGGTCTTTTTATAACAACCCTCCATCTGCCATCATCATAAAAACCGAAACCATGGGTTGCCTGGCTGGCGCCATCCTGAGCTGCAGGTGGTTTGGTAAGACCCTTTGCGTTAAGCTCCTCTACAGGGGATGCCTTTCCCTCTTCCTGCCAGTCAGCCTTCCATTGCCAGAGGTTTATGGATTTTGAAGCATCTCCCATTATAAAATGTGGTCTCTCAGGTCCTTCAGAAATTTTCACCGGGAATTTAATAGCAACCGCATCCCGGAGTTTTAGCGCATTTAGTTTATTAAAATCCACCTTGATGAATGAATCCGTCTCGCTGTCCCAGGCGGTAGCGTCAGATTCACGATGAGTAACACTTTTTGTTCTATCACCCCACTCAAGAAGAAAAGCTATTTCTTTATCATTATAAATAGATTTAACAAAGACATTTGAAACAGAAAAATTTTGCCAACGCGGTCTTATAATAGCCTGCGGAATCAAAGGGACTGCTATGGGGGTAACACTTTCCCATTGAGGGTCGTCTGGTTTGTCGGGAAGTTCCGACTTTGCAAATTCAGATTCTATAACAACAGAATCAATTGCACTGTTGACAGACAAGCTTGAGACATAATGTGCAAGCGCCCACCTTTCTTCCGTTGTAAGTGTATCTATATAGGACGGCATCGGTGTACCGTTCAATCCGGTACTAAAGGTTGCATAAACATCCTTTATGTTATTCCCTCTTATGAATTTCCACCCATCAGTAAGATTTGTTGGAAGAATAGATTGTCCCCAATCATCAATATGTGTCCCAGCGGCAGGTCCATTTCCCCTTCCATTTTCCCCATGGCATTCGATACATTTCATCTTTACATATAATTCTCTACCTTTTGGTAGGGACTCGGTACCCAATTGTGGTGGAGTTCCAATCTCTACCTTAACAAGCTCTTCCTCTTTTATAAGTGCAAAATCTTCTGCAAAGGTCTTTACATAAGAGACTAATGATGAACGTTCCTGTTCTCTAAGCATATCCCAGGCAGCCATAGATGTACCTGGCATACCCCAAGTAATTACTTGAAAGATGTTTTCACCAAGCGGAAGTTCACCTGTACCTGTAGTTCTCAACTTGAATAGACCTTTTGTAAAATCCCTTGGCCTGGGATGTAGATAGTCCGCAACCGGTCCATTGCCATCACCCTCAAAGCCATGACAGAAAGCACATCTATGTTCATAAATCCCTTTCCCGTCGGTTGGACTGAAGGATGGTGTCAACCTTTCAAATTTTTTCGCCTCTTCACCTGAATGAGCTTCAGGCATTCGGGGGGATATACCTGTAATTTCATACAAAGCCGTTATTATCTTCCAGATTTCATCATCAGATAGGTCATCTTTCCATACCGGCATAGCAGAATCCCACGGGGTTGATGCAGAGGGTAGCGCTGCATAGCCTTCTTTTACACGCCAAAATACAAAGGCTTCTACAACAGTGGCAATAGTGCCCGGATCAGTAAAGTCAATTGGCTTCAGGCGTAATCCTCTTGCCAGGGGTCCGTCACCCCTTCCAGCGTCACCATGACACGGTTGGCAATTCTTGTAATAAAGGGTTTTACCTTCCATTAGCGCCTGTTTTTGCGTCTCTGCGTCTGCTTTCCTGTAAGGGTTTTCTAAATGTTCAAATGCTCCTGGCAATGTAGGGTGCTGAATCCTCAACTCTACAGGGGATGTTGAACCCGGAGCTACAGCCCCGTATGTTATATACCCTACTATCAAAGGTACGATGACTAAAATTCCTATGAAAAGCCCGTTTCTGATGCTTGATTCGGTTCCTTGATAAAGGAAACTTAAGAAGTCCTTAAATCTAACACCACTTGATGTTGCATAAAGCAAGCCCGCAAGGACAGCCATAATCATGTACCAGGTGAAGAGGGTCCTCGGCGTAATCATTAAACCTGGTTTACCAAGCAAAAGCATAAATATTAAGGGAAAGATTACCTTTAACAGGAGCACTACTGCTGCAATTGCTGAAACAACCCAGATGAACAAATAAGAAATACCTTTTCCCCCCATTACAAAATTCCTTTTACTTAACCTCCCCTCAATCCCCTCCTTGCGAAGGAGGGGATAAAGGGGTGGTTTACTTAAGGGTTAAGAGATAATTTACGACCCCGTAAAAATCTTTTACACTTAATAATTCGTTGAGGTTGCCCGGCATCATCGAAATCTCTTGTTGTTTCATATCTTCTATTTCATCCCTGTGAATCGTCACATCCTCAATCACACCACCCTCATCCACTGCCAAAACAATTTCGGACTCATTCTGGTTCTTTATGATGCCACTGTATGGAATACCATCCGTTGTAATTATATAAACAGTTTCATATCCTTTAACAATTTGAACGCTTGGATTAAGGATAGCTTCCATCAAATATTCTGGAGTTTGTATTGCACCAATACTATCAAGGTCGGGTCCAATCTTTGCACCTTTACCTTTTACTACGTGACACTTGGAACAACTTGCCGCGTGAGTCTCACTGAAAAAGATGTCTTCTCCAACCTTTGCATCTACAACTACCGGGGGTACCCAGGGTTTAACCTTTTTCCTGGAGGCTGTAGGTATTTTGTCTTTATATTTCGAAACTTCTGCAATATTCGGCTCACCTCCCAAACTCTGTAGATACAGAAGAATTGCGAGGATTTGGTCTTTTTCAAGTATAATAGGTGGCTCATAGGCCTTAGGCATGATGTCACCGTAACCCTCGACTATATACGCACTGGGGTCCACCATTGATTCAACAAGGTATTCTGTAGCAGAGGATAACCCTCGCGCTTTTGCCCTTTCTTCTGCCCTTACGTAAAGGTTTTCCTGGTCAGGGCCTCTTGTTGAACTCCCCTGGTTTCCTATTTTATGACATGTACTGCACTGCCCATCGCCCCAATAAAGTTTTTCACCGGTTTCAGGGTCTATACCGCCACCAACTTCACCCCCGTCAGTGCCAGATAGTCCACTAACATAAATTGATATATAAGTGAAAAGCCCAATAATAGCTATGGTAAACCCCACAGCTTTTAAAAAGCTTCCTCTCATGTTACGATTCTCCAACTGCCCCACCTAAGGCGGGTAAAATTTCATCGGGTAGTTCAAGAACAGTCTCTGCTTTCGCTTTTATTAACTTAAGCAATCACTTCTTCGATCAGTTCTGCTTTTTCAACGGCTTTCTTCTCTCCTAAACTGGCTAACCAGAAAACAAAGGTAACAAGCCCGAGGAAAAGAAGTACAGTTATTCCTACAACCTCTCCCATATACGCATAACTTGGCGTAAAAGCCCCGTCCGAGGTATCACGCAAGACACCGTAAATGTGCCAGTCCAGGCGCAGTCCTGAACGAACGAATCCCATTAAGCCCATCATTGTTACAATTGTGACGCATAGTAAAATTAATGCGTATTGCGACCTTACAGACATCCTACCCCATGCAACGCCCCCAACACTCTGTGCCCTCGAAAAGACTGCCACATCAATCATCGTATTTGTTATGAGGCAGGCAATAACTATCAATACCTGTGATACGGAGAGATACCTGAGCAGGAGGTTAGCTTTCCCCATAAGTTCAAAACCATAAATACCCATATAAATTACGGATATAGCTATGGTAAAGCCAAAAAGGAGGTACTGAGCAAATACGCCCCTGTTGAAAAATGTTAAAATAGTTGATGCTATAACAATGCCTCCCTGGATTCCTAAAAGAATTACCAACGGCCAAACATATGGACGGATAGCATCTTCCAGCACCTTTACATTGGGCAAGCCTATTGCATACCACGCCAACAAGGCAACAGAGGCAGCAGCGCCTATAATAAGTGCAATCTTTACTCCTTTACCCTGTTTGGAAAATAGGACCGTTTGTCCCTTGTTCGCACGCCTGTAAAGAATGAAGGAAAAGAACGTAACTAAAATAGTTAAATTTACAGCAGCATTCTTTGCAGCCATTACCCCAAAGAATTTTGAAAAGGGATGATACTGTTCACCAATGACAGACCGTTCCTCACCGCTAAGTGGAAGGTTGTGCGGCGTCAACCAAACTGCTATGGAAAAGAATAGCATAACAATTAAATATTTTATCCACCAGGCATATCGCTCTGCACCTTTAATCCTATCCATACCAGCCCACAAGTAATAATTAGCGCCTATAAACAGCATACCAATAAGCACTGCTTGAATAATGAATGCCCACGAGAATGCCCCGCCCATCGAAATGTTACCCATTACGGCGCTTGAACTGTAAATCTCTCTTCCAAGCCAGTACCCTGCAAATGGTAGTGGAATAAGCGCTGCTAAACCTATAAAATTTCCTGTATAACCCATCCAGTCGTAATGAGCCTTTTCCTCATCTACTGTTGCACCAAGGAATTTAATGGCTGCGTAGGCTCCTACCACAAATCCTCCAAAGGCAACGTTTGCAATCAAACGATGAATATTTATAGGATTCCAAAGAGGATTAGCAATAGCGTCCCACAAACTTAGAAGCTGTCCTGTTTCCTTTTCTATTCCTGCGGGGCTCATCATGAATGTTGTCCATGAATTAGCAATAATCATAAGCGCAGTACCAAAGAGGTTCAGTGATAATCCTAATAGTAGATGCGCCCATTTTTTGTGCAATAACCTGTCCCAGGAATAATAGTAAGCATAAAGGCTAAATGCCTCACCGAAGAAAAGAAAGGCATAAATATAGAAGGTGGTGTGAAAAATATTTGCCATGTAGTGGGTAAATCCGGGGTAAAGGCCAATTAGAAAGAAGGCTAAAACCCCGCCAAGGGCTGCTGTTGTAGCAAAGGATGCAGAAAGTAGCTTTGTAAGTTCATGGGCAAGTTTGTTATAGCGCTCATCCTTGGTTCTTACCCCCACCAACTCGATAATTACCGCAAACATAGGGACGCCAAGAACGAATGCGGCAAACATTAAATGAAGTTCGGCAACAATCCATACCGCAACACGAGCACTGCCTCCAAAAAGGAACGGCCTGTATTGAACTACTGCCTCTTCGACTTCTTCCTGAGCAAAGGCTGTAAAAGGCAATACAATCGCAAGTATGGCAGAAAAAATCAAAACTGCCAATATTACTCTTTGTCTGGTCATTAATAGCCCCTTATTTCACGAACTATTTACTCAGATATTTTTTATGGTACGCTATTAGCTGAAAGCTTAAAGAGAAGAGGTACTCCGTCCAATGGTACGACCGTTTGTAATTGTTACTTTCCCTTTGGTTTTAATTGAAAATCTACTTTTACTTCCTTACCTGCTTCTATAGTAACATCCTGCACCTGTTTTCCAAGTTTCTCCTGCCAAGCCTGAAGTTTATATGTACCCGCAGGCACGTTATCTATTTTGAAACTCCCATTATCGTCTGTCATTACAAAGTAAGGATTATCTTTGATAACTATAAATGCGCTCATCCATTTATGGAGGTCGCATTTTATTGGCACAAGTTCTGGAAATTCAAATTTCTTAGGTAGCTTTCCACCTGTTGAAACACCTTCATTAAAGGGTGAATTCTTAATTGCATAAGAATGGACATTATGCAGGACTTTGTCGCTATTGAGTATGTCCACCGTGGTTCCAGCCGAGATGGCAAGTACGTGTGGTATATATGTGCATTCTTTTTGGTCAAGCGCAGGATTAGAGCTCGGCGGGATAAATTTTTTCCCCTTCTCAATACCTTCAATGGATACAATAACGTTTTTTATTCCCTTAGTATCTTTTGAAATAATTAATTCTTCAGAAAACATTTCATGATGTCCACATGTCTCCAAATCCTTGTCTACTTTTAACAACTTCGGTGCAGGCATATCCCCCTCGAACGTAACAGTTCCAGTTATAGTGCCACCTTGGGCAACATCCATTTCTGTGTAGCCATAAGATTTTACCAGTGTGCCTGAACTGCCAATAACACCCAATGTCAATCCCATTCCTAACGCAATACCATACAGCCCTTTCATTCTAATCCTCCTCAAACTTGCAAAAAAACGAGTAGGTGGGGCATAGAATACCCCACCTACCCATTAAAACTCTTTATTTGCCTTTCTTCAAAGCCTTTACTTCAGCAGATAGCTGTTCTATCTTAGTTTTAAGGAATTGCACATCTTCCGGGGTTAAACCGCCGGGAACTTGCACTCCACCAACTTCAGCAAGCGTCTTTTCGAGCGCCGCTTCTCTGCGAAGTCTTGCTGCCTCCGATTGGACTACCCCCAGCTCATGAAGCATCGGAGCCTGACCCCACCACCAGGAGAGGTCTTGTTGGGCGTGGGCGGTGCCTTTGTATCCTTGCAGTTTATAAAAGAACCACATCTTTGCATACGCATTCTCGATGGGTAACGGGTTGCCTTTGCCTTGATAGAATAGTCCATAAACACCAAGGATTGGACCTATAATTGGCAGCTTACCCCTTGTTGTCTTAAGCGCATTAAAGACTGGCTCACCAAGGAAATCTGGACCAAGAATGTCTGTAATCTTATCGCCCAACGGGAAGATGTCCCTATCAGCAATAGATGGATAATACATACCATCTGCGGCAAGGTCGTCAAGAATCTTTTGTGCCTGGTCTGTAAGCTTAAATGCCTGCAACATAAAATCATCTATGCATTCACGATAGGCTTCGACAAATCGTGGACCATGGCATTTTGAACAAAGTTCATTCCACTTTGCCCTCTTTTCATTATTTGCATCGGAATAAATATCTATCTTGTTTGCGATGATTTTTATGCCGTAGGGATAATCCTTTAGAGAGGACTCATACTCAATATTTGATGGTGGAACAGTACCCATCCTCCAGATTCCCTTTGAGACAAAATTGTGTGTGAATCTTCCGCCACCCTGATACATGTGGCACAGCTGGCAGGTAGGGGCACGATAATCCTTGCCAACCTCAACCTGAGCCAGCGGTTTTGTGAAGTCAAAGTGTTCTTCCTGCATTTCATAGATTTTGCCATGTTTTGACTCAAAATACGACTCTGAATCTGGATGGTCAGGACCCATGTGACAGGAAACACATGCTTCTGATTTCCTTGCCTCTACTGAAGAAAACGTATGTCTTGTGTGACAACCATCACACTTTTCCGCAACAGCATGACACATGTCACAACCAACCATACCTGCTATGTGTCCCTTCTGTGCCATATCAGCGTACCATGGTACTATCACGTTTGCTTCCCATGATTGGACGTGGTTAGGACGACCGTGTTTGCTTTCCTGCATGAACTCTTCAACCTGCTGGGTATGACATTCGCCACAGACGTTTGCAGACGGCATCCTGATGCTTTTTTTCTCTTTGTCCACATGGCAGTCAAAGCAATGTACCTGATTAATTTCTCTGCCAAGAGACTTTTCTATCAGTCTCGTCCTGCTGGCAAAGAATGGAGACTTCTTTGGATTGTAATGCGCGGATTCCTGCCAATCAACAACTGTACCTACATTTATCCCTTCGTGGCACAGGACACACAAATCCTTTCTTTCCTTCTCAATAAATATTGTGTGGTCCAATTTATCGGAAGGTACGTAGTGTCTGTCTGGACTCCAATACATGTGGAGCTTCGTTGGCTTAAAAAAGTCCTTAAAAGGTCCTGAGCCTTCATTTAACCCAACGTGTTTTTCAAAAACTGCCCTATACCAATCGGGCTTTCCATCGTAGATATTAAGCGCTTTTTGCTCTGCTGGAGCTTCCTGCGCACGAACAGGTAATGCCAGGCATGCCGCAGTCAGAAAGACAAAAGCGCTGAAGATGAGTTTCGTTCCTTTAATCCGATTCATTTTATGCCTCCTGGTCCGCCTCGGGCGGATTAAAAAGTGTTCACGTAAAGGATTACTCTGCCCCTTTGGCAACTAAAGCTGGCTTCATGAGCGACCTCACGTAGTGAACGAGATACCATCTCTGTTCGTTACTGAGCTCTGCTGCAAAAGAGGGCATCGGGGTTCCTGTCATGCCGGTGGTAAATCTGAGATAGACGTCTCTATCTGAGTTACCGCCTCTAAGGTTTGTGCCCTTTGTAAAATCGAAAGGCAGAATTGGATTACCCCAATCGTCTTCTAATTCACTCGCGCTTGGTCCATCGCCTTTTCCTTCCTCACCGTGACACTTCCAGCACTCCTTTTCCTCGTAAATCTTTTTACCCAAAGCTATGGTTTCTGCTGTAGCCCTAATTTCAAGTCCTATTTCTACGGGAGGTTCGGGTTTTCTATATTGAAAAGCCTCTGAAAACCCTTTTAGAACGGGAACTAATGCCTCGCGTTGCTCTTGTGTAAGCACATCCCATGGAATCATGCTTGTTCCTGGTATGCCATAGTAAAGAGTGCGAAGAATATCCTCATCTGTGGGAAGCGAACCGCTTGGGGTTGAACGAATTTTATACGCCCCGGTTGTGAAATCTCTCGGTTTTGGAAAAATTGACTGAGCAACAGGCCCATCTCCTTTGCCTTCTTCCCCATGGCAGGGAGCGCAATACTCCTTGTAAACTTCCTTTCCATCTGTGGCAGCCCCTTCTGTAGCATAGGCCCTTGTTATGGCCAAAGAAAAGGCTACCGTGAAAGCAACAGCTACTGCTCCGATACAACCTTTCTTATTAAAGTACTTCATAATACCCGCCACCTCCTTTCACCAAAGTTCAAAATACACTTTTCCCCTTACGGTAACAATGAATTAACAATTAAGAATTTTAAAGGATTAATCCTTTGGTTCTTAATTATTTTTCAACCGCCCCCGTCACCCCCTTTCTTAAAAGTATAATTATTAATATAATATTTGCTGCATTATAAAGATTTTATTTCTGGTTGCAAGAGAAATTTACCTTTAATTCTTCGTTTGGTCCAAGATTGATTTCTTTGGTATTTATCCCTAAAGATTCGTGCCATGCCTGAAGTTTATAGGTGCCAGGAGGCACATCTTCGATAGTAAAGCGTCCTTTCTCATCTGTCAGGGCAAAATATGGATTCTCCTTTACAACAATCCAGGCGCTCATCCATTTATGAACATCGCAGGAGATTTTTACCGTCTCTTCAAAATCAAACCTCTTTGAAAGCCTCTGCTTGTATGTCGTACCTTCATTAAATGGTGAATTTTTTGTACAATGTGAATGAACATTGTGCATAAGATTATCTCCATTTAAGATGTCCACGGTAGTACCTGCAGTAATGACAAGGACATGCGGTATAAACGTGCATCTCTGCTGGTCAAGAAGTGGACGAATGCCCGACATATCAAAATGTTTTCCCTCAAAAATATCTTCGATTGATACTATCACGTTTTTAATTCCCTTATTAACTTGATGTATCTCAAGTACAGGTGAAGGTCTTGGTTCTTTCCCGCAAAATTCGTGGTCCTTATTTATTGGTAGTAGCTTTGTTGGTGGAATATCGCCATCAAAACTCACCGTTCCAGTTATACATCCTCCATTTGCTACTATAATTTCTTTGTACCTTTTTTCATCCGCTTTTGAGTAAGCGGTAAGTGTAAATGTTAAACTTAATATGCTGATTAATAGTGTAGCCTTGTTACTAATTTTATTTTTGTTAACATTGAAAATCAAGTTTTTTCCACACCCTCACCCTACCCTCTCCCTCAAGGGGGAGGGAAAGGGGTGTGGGTTAAAAGCCTGTCTTAGCCAGTTCTCCTGGAGAAGACATCACCGAAAAATTCATAAGAAGGTCTTTTATAGCCATAGCTTGTTCCTCCGGGGTGCCTGGAAAATAGTCTTGCAGTTCTCCTGGACGAAAGAATCTCGGCATTTTGGTGCCAGGCTCAATAGCTTGTGGGTCAAGAAGCCATTTTGTAATCCAGGTTGGCCTCAGGCGTACTCTTGCAAGCGATAAGTC
>JACQHT010000090.1 GCA_016198835.1 Planctomycetota bacterium
CTTTCATGTATTATGTGCTTAAATCTCATTAACAACTTCTGTTTGGAAATCTACCTTAAATTACTTGAAGTATTATACCCAATGGAAATAATTTGTCAAGCAAAAAATCACAATATTTTGTATATTTTTTTAAAAAATACACAAGATATAGCTGATAGTTCATAGCCCATACTTGATAGCATGAGCTATGAGCCATGAGCTATGAGATAAGAACTATCTTGCCAAATTGCTTTCTATCAAGCATTCGCTGTTGCGCCTTGACCGCATCCTTGAGGGGAAACGTGGTATCTATTACAGGTTTCAATTTGCCCTCTTCCACCAGTTTTAACACATCAAGTAACTCTTTTCTGCTACCCATGTATGAGCCGAATATTGACAATTGTTTTACGAATAGAAATCTCAAATCAACCTCAACAGTGGGTCCGCTTGTCGCCCCGCATGTTACCAGTCTTCCACCCTTAGAAAGGCTTGCAAGGCTCTTTTGCCACGTCTCTGGCCCTATATGCTCAAATACAACGTCCGCACCGCTTTGATTTGTAAGTTGCTTTACAACCTTCGGGAAGTCTTCCTTAGTATAATCAATTACATCATCAGCGCCTAATTCCTTTGCTTTATCGAGCTTCTTAGAGCTTCCAGCCGTTGCAATAACCCTTGCTCCGATGAGCTTTGCCACCTGTATAGCTGCGCTCCCTACGCCGCTTCCTGCCGCATGAACAAGCACCGTTTCGCCCACCTTCAGATTAGCCCTGCTAACAAGCATGTGCCACGCAGTTAGGAAAACCAGTGGCACAGACGCCCATTCTTCAAACGACAGCCTGTCCGAAATATGAATAATATTTTCCCACGGCGCCTTCACAAATTCTGCGTACCCGCCATGAACCTGATACCCCATAATCTTGTACTCATTACAGAGGCTGTCCCATCCGGAAAGACAATAATGGCACCTGCCGCAACATATACCAGGGACAACAAGTACCCTATCCCCAACGTTTATATCCTTTACCTGTGTTCCAACCCTGCTTACTTCCCCGGCAGCTTCACAACCAAGTATGTGAGGCAAAGGAATACGAACGCCCGGCATCCCCTGCCTGACCCATATATCAAGATGATTAATCGCACACGCCCTCACCCTTACGAGTACCTCAGCTGGTGAGATTTCTGGTTCTGGAACGTCAGTGTATTTAAGTTTATCTACTCCTCCATGCTCATAAAAGACCACAGCCTTCATATTTCACCCCTTTCCACACACCCCTTACTCCCCCGACCCAAGCCACTGCTTGGGTGCCCCGAAGAGGGGAAGGGGGTGTGTCAATACAGTATAATTTCCGTCTTTTTTAACGGCACGTATGGTTTGCCGCCGGAGACAAAAAACTTTGTAAAGAATTCTACGTAATGAAGCCTCAAGGCGTGTATTGTGGGGACGGCTATATGTACCACCAGATTAAACGCATGAACAATAATTAATACGACCTTCCCAAGCACCTCATTTTCTATTAAGTAGTCGAGTTCGTCCCCAACAAAGGTTATATATACAGAACCCATACCTAACGCCATAAGGCGGCAGTAAGATAATATATTTCCGATTAGCGTTGATATTTCCAGGCTTGCAAGTATCCCACCGGCATAAATTAAAAATGGTATTGAAATAATCAAGAGTGCTATTCCAATAAGAAAAAATATGGACGGCAAAACATGCATTAATTTGCAAACGATGAAAGTTATTCCAAATAGTATCATAACCCTGGCAAAGCCCTCAAGAACCTTTGTAATTTCCGTTCTTCTAAATGAAACTATTATTCCCAGCACAATGCCATAAAGAACGTGGAGACCGCCAAAAGAAACAGCCAAAATCAAGTAATTTAGAACAACCCCCTCTGTACTGTTTGCATGTCCCCTTGCCAATTGAGGCAGTAGAGGTTTAAGCCCCATCCGAACGCCAAATAGTTCTCCATAAAGAAAACCAAAGATAATAGAATATATAGAAAAGGTAAAGGCGATAAGCGAAATATCCTTAAGGTATTGCCTTCCTCTTGCCAGTGCATACATTATCCCTGCAAAAGTTGCCAGCAATATACCATATCCTACGTCACCAAGCACCAGACCAAAGAATATGGGAAAGAAAAGCGATAAAGACGATGTTGGGTCAATCGTCCCGTACATTGGTAAGGCATAGAAGCCTACCAATCTTTCAAACGGGCGCATCAGCTTGGGATTCCTTAAAGCAACGGGGGTATGCTCATCATGGGTCATTTTGACAGGCAGCTCTTTCATAACAACAAGTCCTTGAAATTTATCTTCGAGTGCCTCTTTAATAGCATGCACTTCATCGGTTGGCGCCCAACCTCGAATCACGAATGTATATTTTGTCTGAGCAAATTTTGAAGACACCTTAAAACGCAAAAGGTGGTCTTGATTATCAGCCCTCACCTGTAGAATCCTGGCGCCATTTTCGAGGAAAAAAGACCTTAAAGCGTCTTTTACCTCGTCTACTTCCGATGGCAGAACAAGCATCCTCTCTTCCATAAGGGCAAGGGTAACATCAATCGGTCTATCCCTGAATTTAATCGGTAGAGGCATCTCCTTTATACCTGAGCCGAATAGCAGCCTTTGGACCCCGTCGGCACAGTACCTTTCGTATCCGATTATTATAGCAATCCTGTCGTCGTAGGGGTCGGATGGAAAAACTGCGTAGTTATGGCTTGTAATCCTCTCAAGTTGTTCCTTTAACAGGCTTATTATATACTCCTGCCCCTTGCTTATCGTTATCCCTATTATTTCCCACCGTTTTTCGAGTTCGTATTTTGAAAGTAATTCAAGGAGCGATTTTGCAATCTTCTTATATTCAAGTATAATACCCATTTCGTCCGTCAGTTCCTGTTTCCTGCGAATTAAAGGCTGGAATTCATTTTGCATGTCCTTTACAAATAAAAGCAGTTCAACTGGTTCTATTTCTCGTAGGGTCAAACGGCCTTTCGCCCCTACTTGTTTTAACTTTTCATCCAGCTCATTGTAAATTTCCCTCGGAATCTGGCCGATGATTTCATCAAGCGCCTTCTCCATTATCTCACGAACGTCCCTCTCCTTGCATTGTGCCTCATCGAAGTAAATTCGATGCAAAAAAGAACCTCGGACAAAATCAATAACTGGGATGTTGTCTATGTGAAGTTTACCCCATTTCTGGAGTTCTTCCAAGGTCGGGTACAGATGACCCTTATGCCCGATAATTTCTATCTTGCTCATCGGTGTAATCATAAAAAGATCCTAACCTTCGACACAAAAAAGTATGCGTACTTGACAAACCCTTTTTAAAGGGTGTATGATACACAAGATTCAGTTAAA
>JACQHT010000091.1 GCA_016198835.1 Planctomycetota bacterium
ATGAATACCCGTACTTTTTCACGTCCGCCTGAGCACTCTGCAGCCCCATTGGCATTTACTTTACCACCAATTAAAGTCGAAAGACAAAAGGCAAACAGTAATACACATAACACATATAAACTTCGCACGGCCTTAACCTCCATTTTTATTAAGGTTGTTATTATAGACGGATGCGGGGATTATATCACAACTTATATAATTGTCAACCCTATTTTGCCAATTCCTTTTAAAAAAGTAGCTTATGCCCTCGGATGGGCATTGTTATAAACCTGTTTAAGCCTTTCGGTTGTGACATGCGTATAAATCTGGGTTGTAGAGAGGTGGGCATGGCCAAGAAGCTCCTGCACAGCGCGAAGGTCTGCGCCTTTGTCAAGCAGGTGTGTAGCAAAACTGTGCCTGAGCGAATGGGGCGAAGACTCTTGTTGTAAACCTGCAATCTTTAAATACTTCCCTAACATACGTGCAACGCTTCTCGTTGTGAGCCGTCCGCCATATTTATTTAAGAACAAGGCATCCTCTAAACTCTGAACTCTGAACTCTGAACTCCGAACTCTGAGTGCCTTGGCGTTCATATAAAGCTGGATGGCATTTATTGCAAAGCTGCCAATAGGGGCAAGGCGTTCCTTTTTTCCTTTTCCTCTGACCTTGATGACCCTTGCATGTATATCAACATCCTCATTATTTAAACCTACAAGTTCGCTTACCCTTATGCCGCTGCTGTATAGAGTTTCGAGAATTGCCTTATCCCTCACACCCCCGAATGTTTTTTCATCCGGTGCATTAAGAAGCCTTTCCATTTCGTTGATATTAAGGAAATGTGGTAGTTTCTTTTCGTGGCGTGGTGTGCGCACCGCCTTTGCTGGATTGTATTCCACGATTTCCCTCTGACAAAGGAATTTGTAAAAAGAACGGAGCGAGGCAAGCTTGCGGGCAATTGTCCTTTTTGAATATCCCCGGTCTCTCAGGAATGAAAGAAACTTTCTCAAAAATAAATGATTTACATCCTCAAGGTTGCCGCATTTTTCGGATTTCATGAATAAAAGAAACTGCCTCAGGTCTATTTTATATGCCCTGAGCGTGTGTTGTGATGAGTTGCTTTTATGTTCCAGTTCTTTAAAAAAGTTTTCTAAATTGGTGTCCATAATCGGTGCCGAGTGACGGGTTGTAAGGTGTTAGTCAAAAGCAATAAGTAAAGAGAGTTTTTTTCTCATTGCTCGTTGTTTTAAATCCATTCACTCGTCACTAACATCTCGCCCCTCGTCACTTTTTTTTAGGGTTTCAATATCTTTTCAACAGCCTTCCAAACCATATCAGAAATATTCTCTGCTGGGAGTATAGCCCCAGCCCTTGCGCCCTCAATTATTACCCAGTCATTTGCCTCGGTTGCTAACTCAAAATATACTTCTTGAGCCTGCCTGAGGTGTTCTATGTCGTCCTCGTGTATATCCCTCTTTCCTCCTGAAAGGTAATCGCGTTTATGTTTTTTTTTAATAAGCTGGCAGGTGATTTCTGTAGGCACGTGGAGGAAGATGTTTATGTCAGCCTTTGGCAATCCAAAGATTTCATATTCTAACGTGTTAAGCCATTCGAGAAACCTTTTTCTTTCTCTGCGATTTTTTATCTTACCGCCCTGATGTGCCTCATTATCGGCAACATAGCGATTTGAGACAACAATCTTGCCCTCCTTGAGCCATGTCTTTATTTGTTCCTTTGCCTGCCACCTATCGCCTGCATACAACAGCGAAGCAAGGTAAGGACTTACCTCCTGGGATGAACCAAAATCGCCGTGCAGGTAACGTGTGACCATATCTGCAAAAAAAGTCTTGCCATACTGTGGGAAACTTGTTGTCCTGACATCGTAGCCTTTATCAAGGAGTCTTGCTGATAAAAGTTCAGTTTGAACCGTCTTTCCGCTGCCGTCAATGCCTGCAATTACAATAAATTTTCCGTCTGCTTTCCCCATATTTTTGCTCACATCCTGTCAAGTGGAAAGAAATGAGAGTGTCGTGTTTCAATATCAGTTTGGCAATATAGTACGTCGTGAGGCAATCTTTGTCAAGGTAATAATCATGTATGGGTATACATTTGGTATTCCGTTTGCATAACATTGCATTTATTAAAAGGTTATTAATAAAAATATTAGCATGGACAATAAAGTGTGTCTATTTTTTCAACAGTATTTGTTTAATTATACTATATACAAATAGGTTACAGTGGTGAAAAGCCTGCCCCGAGGCTGGTGTGTCTGCTGCTTGTAAAGGGTCTTAAAGAATGAATGACAAAAAAAGGATTTTAATAGTCGAAGACGACCCTGCATTGACCCACTTAATGAAATTGAGTTTCGAGAAAGAGAGTTTCGAGGTTGACACGGCTTCGGATGGTTTAATGGGCTTGAATAAAGCAAGGGAGGGCATGCCAGACCTTATTATTCTTAATGTTATGATGCCGAGAATGGATGGTTATCACGTCTGCCGCTTTTTAAAGTTCGACCAGAAGTACATGCATATACCCATAATTATGGTTACAGGGAAGACACACGAGAGCGAAAGGCAGACAGGCATTGAAGTTGGCGCTGATGAATATATATTTAAACCTTTTGATATAGATAAGTTAATTGCCACAGTACAGAAATATGTAATGTGATTATATTAAGGTTGGCAAATTTTGAAAGTTAAAAGTAGGTGCAGGTTTGAAACCTGCCTCTACCAGGCAATTTGTATGAAAAGCAAGGGTTTTACTATTATCGAAATAGTCGTGGTTTTGGCAATAGCAGGTGTTCTAACTGCGACAGCCGCCCCAAAATTTGCTAATCTTTTTTCCGGCTCCCCATTTAGTGTAGAAGCCGCTGCAAACATGATAGAATCGGACATCAGATATGTTCAGGAACTTGCCATGTCTACCCACCAGCAAGGCACGATAGTCTTTTCTCAGGGAAGCAGTTCTTACTTACTCCCGGATAGCTCGGAGCCGAGGGATTTGGAAGGAGTAACCCTGGGTAATAACCTCACGGTTACCTTTAACTCATTTGGTGAGCCAATTGCCGGAGGAGGGCAATCGCTTAGCGTTGGAACAGCGACGGTAAGCATTATCAACTATACGGGGAAGGTTAATGTTCAATGACTTGCCTTGAAAAAGGTAGACAACGGACTTTATGTCCGTTGATTTCAACGATGTTAAACATCGTTGTCTACCTAAAAAAAAATGTGCAAGATAAGTGTGGTTTTACATTGATAGAAGTAATTATCTTTTTGGTTCTGGCAGGGATAATTTTGCCATTAATCTTTATCCCGTTCATGACAGGCCTAAAAAGCTATAGTACGCCAGAAGTTGTTTCAACGGCAACGTTTCTTGGCGAAGAATTGATGGAGGAGATTAAGAGTAAGGGTTTCGATGAAAACCCTGCCTCGCCAACTGACCCGGCAAACCTTGGTCCAGAAGGGGAGAGCCGTTCTCAATATGATGACGTTGATGACTATGATGGTTTAACAGAAACATCCTCCGGATTTGGCAACTATAGCAGAAGCGTAACCGTATTTTATGTATCCGCTGATAATCTTGATGCCGATGCAGGCGCTATAACTAACTTTAAGAGAATTCAGGTAACCGTCACAAACTCACAGATACCTAATGTGGCGATGGCTACATTAGTTTCAAATTAATGATTTTTCCAAAAGAAAGATAGAAGTGTCATCCCGAACTTGTTTCGGGATCTCAAGTGGTGCCGGAAGGAGAGATGCTGAAACAAGTTCAGCATGACAAATAGTGAGTATGAAAAACAATGGTTTTACATTAATCGAGTTAATAATAACCATAGTTATCCTTAGCATAATAGGGGTTTTTACGTTTCAATTTATAACCAGCGGCGTGGAGTCTTACGTTACCCTGAGCGCCGGGGAGGATGTTGCGAGAGAAGCCAGACTGGCTTTAGAAAGGATGGCAAGAGAGGTGAGGGCTGCAACGAATATTGTTTCACCACTGGCAGGTGACTCAGATAATAAGATTACCTTTGATAGAACACCCACTGCAACCGATGGCTCTACGCAGGTGACATTTCAACTTACCAGTGGGACGCTTCAAAGAAAACGGGATGGTAATACGCCAGAACCTCTTGCATCGAACGTCTCAAGTTTCACGGTTACTCGCTCCTCAGGCAATGGGGAATTGACAACCTTGGATTTAACCCTTTCAGGACAAACTGTGGTTCAGCAAAGAACATTGGTATATCCGAGGTATTTTAAATATCAGTAAACTGCGCAAGGTGGCACGCATAAACTTGTTTATCCGTGTATAGAGAGTGGGTATCACGGACAAACAAGTTTGTCCATGGCACCCAATTATTTAAAGACAATGCAGAAAAAAAATACCGGTATAACGGCAGTCCCATTAATCATTGCCCTTGTGTTAATGATTTCCCTGGGTGCATTCTTTATTTCTTTGATGCTGGGCAAGCATATAGGAGCGCCATGGTTGGCACAGGCTACTAAGGCGCTTTTTATTGCCGATGCAGGGATTGAATATACCGCTGAGTATTTGAAGGGCTACGGTAATTGGACGGCCATTCCTGATATTTTATCTACGACCTTTGGC
>JACQHT010000088.1 GCA_016198835.1 Planctomycetota bacterium
AAGTCCATGTCTGTAACGAGCTTATTGCTTTCACCTAAGTCTCCTCCAATACCATCGTATCGGAAGGTTCCATTAATATCCATTTGTGGAAGCAATTCATTTTTTCGCTGTTTTATCGAGATTTCGGCATTTCCAACCTTCTTTTGTGTTTCAAAAAGGTCGGGGCGGTTTTGCAAGGCTAACTTTATTGATTCTGGCATATCCGCCCTTTTTGCATCAAAAACAGGCTTGTCAACGGGGACAATCGAGGCATCGGAAAGGATTGAATCGTCACTAAGGTTTATTACCTGTTTAAGTATGTCTTCCTTATTTTTAATTTCATTTTCAGCCGATATTACAGCCTCTTCACGAGAAGCAACCCCTGCTTCAGCCTCAAGGACGTCAATAGGGGTTAACATCCCCGCCTCAACCTGCAGTTTGTTTTTTTCAAGCAAATCCTTTGCCCGCTCGAGGGATTTTCTTGCAACCCTCAGGTCCTCTATCGCCTTGATTAGATTCCAATATGCCTCCTGCACCTGATCCACTGTTTGAATAACCGTATTCTTAAACTGGAAGGTAGAGATTTGTTTGTTGTTTCGTGCAATATAAACGGGACTGAGGTTGTAGAAAAGCCATCCGCCCTTCAGGAGGGGCTGGGTAAGCTTTGCCTCAACAAAAGAAGTATAGCGTCTTACCAAATCCCCATACACATCACTTGCACCTTCAAAGACATTCCTCGTATAATTGAATCCATACCCTATAGATAGTTTACCGCCTGTTTCAAAGGGTTTTTCAATCGTTGACTTAAAGATGTCTGTATCCGTTCGCGCTGGTTTAAACAACACCACAACAGACCCTGTAATAAATCTTCCAAGAAGCCAACGTTCATCTTCCGCCACATTGCCCTCTACCTTGAGGGTAGGGTCAAATTTAGATTTTTCAATTGTGATACCCAAATCGCCAATCTCAGGATTAAGCCGTGCAATCTCCACATCGAAGTTGTTACGTATGGCAAAGAGTATGCTTTCCTTTAAAGTTAGGCTGATGGTCGTCGTATCAAATTCCACAGACACTGAACGTTGGATAGGTTCTTCGGTTGGTTTCTCTTGCGCAATAGTTTCACAGTTCCATAATATAATAGCCATAAGAGGCAAAGAGGCAAAGAGGCAAAGAGGTAAAGAAACAAACCTTTTAGCCTTTTCACCTTTTAGCCTCTTTACCTTTTCACCCATTTCCTATTCCCTATTCCCCATTATAAGCGCCAGTGCTTCTGCCCTTGTGGCTGGATTCCTTCGGAATATGCCGCGAACCACAGAAGTCTGTACCTTAGTACCGGATTTCTTTATGCCGCGCATCGTCATGCAAAGATGTTCTGCCTCGATAACTGTGATGACTCCTTTTGGTCTAAGGGCTTTCATAATGGTATCTGCAATAGCTGTCGTTAGACGCTCCTGAACCTGCAATTTCTTCGATTCCATATCCACTACCCTCGCCAGCTTGCTTATACCAGTGACCCGTGAGCCTTGCGGGATGTATGCAACATGCGCAACCCCGATGAACGGCAGTAAATGATGTTCGCAAACCGAATAAAAAGGAATATCCTTTAGAAGCACAATTTCATCATGGTCTTGAGATTTGAGCACCTTAATCTGCTCAGAGGCATCCTTTCCTATCCCTGCGTAAATTTCTTCGCACATCTGTGCGACCCTTTGAGGAGTTTCCTTAAGCCCATCACGGTCTGGGTTCTCACCGATGCCCTCGAGGAACATGCGAATTGCCTTTATTATTTTTTCGGTATTTATCACTTGTAAAAGCACATACAAACAAGTTTGTCCATGCCACCCTTATGAAATTCACTGTCTATCCTGTTAATAACCCGTAGTTCTTTAATGCGCTGGCTAATTGGTTTTCGTGCTCTTTGGTCATTTTACACAGAGGCAGTCTCATTTCTCCATTTAATCTGCCTAACAGGCGCATGGCTGTCTTTACAGGTATAGGATTTGTCTCAATGAACATTGCTCTACAAAGGGGAAACAGTTTTCTGTGCATCTCCTGAGCATCTTTAACCCTTCCACTGCTAAAGTCATGAACCATTTTGCGGGTATCTTTAGGCACAATATTAGCCATCACAGAGACAACACCCTTACCACCAACAGCCATAATGGGGAGCGTTAATGAATCGTCTCCCGATAGCACGGTAATATTACAAAGTTGAAGGATTTGACTTGTCTGGTCAATGCTGCCGCTTGCTTCCTTAATGCCCACGATGTTCTTTATCTCGGCAAGTTTAGCAACCGTTTCTGGTGCGATTGAAACGCCGGTACGCGAGGGGACATTATAAAGAATCATCGGGATATCAACCTCCTCGGCAATAGCTTTAAAATGGAGATAAAGCCCTTCCTGGGTCGGTCTATTATAATATGGAGTAATTAATAGCGCTGCATTAGCCCCTGCCTTCTTTGCTGATTTTGTAAGCCTCATGGCTTCGCTTGTGCTGTTAGAGCCAGTGCCTGCAATCACGGTAATTCGACCGGCTGCCTTCTCTATTACTTCTGCAACCACTCTTTCATGCTCCTCGTGGCTGAGTGTCGGCGACTCACCTGTAGTCCCGCATGGAACAATGGCATCTGTACCATTCTCTATGTGGTATTCAACTAACTCTCCGAGTTTTTTATAATCCACCTGTCCGTCTTTAAAAGGCGTAACAAGGGCAAC
>JACQHT010000089.1 GCA_016198835.1 Planctomycetota bacterium
CGGATTAAGCAGTGCGTCTCCGTTCCTGTCATCTGTGTTGGCGGCATCAGGTCGGTTAAAGTAATGGAAGGCATGATTAAGGATAAAAAGGCAGATATGATTGCGCTGAGCCGTCCTTTAATCCGTGAACCAGATTTAGTTAATAAGATAAGGGAAGGCATTAAAACTAAAGCCGATTGCATCTCCTGCAACCAGTGCTGGAATCCAGAAGGCATCCGCTGTGCACAGTTACAAAAGACGTAATCCCTTAATCTTCTAAAACTATCTTCTGAGTTATCAATTCTTTATCAAATTCAAGTGAGTAAGACAGTATTGTTTTTAAATCTATTTTTTTAGATGCATTCAGGATTTCGATACCCACTATCTTGTCTTCAGAAGTTGTATCTAAATTAACTCCTTCTGAAATTTCTATAACACCTTCTGGCGACTCATCTCCTAACTTTAAATACAAAGCATCTACTTCGTCGTCGTAATAGACCTTCATTTTTTTCTTCCTTTCTTTAAAGGATAGTTTGTTATTACTGTTATTATATCATTTTCAACGGCAATTATGATTTTAAGGGGATACTCAAATCCTTCAACATTTTCTATAATTTCATAAGTTCATTTAGATAATTCTATACCTTGCAAAATTTTTAAAATTGTTGATTCCTGAATTTTATATAGCTTTGCTCTCCTTTTCGCGTGACGAGAAAATTTTATCTTCACAAATCTAAACCTGTTTTTTAATTCTTCTGCTTAACGTCACGCTTCACCTTCGAGAAACCCACCGCTGGTAATTCTGGGGACACTATACGTAATTTTACCTTTTCATGAACCTGTCAGGAACAGGTTTTGAAAAAAATTAAGTCAAAACAAACGATGGGCTCCCTAATCCCCTCTAATTCCCGACCGCCGCCACTGATTAATGGGCTTCCTTTTTGGGAACAGGTACATCAGGGCAATACCAATAATAAATCCCCCTATATGCGCCCACCATGCTACGCCTCCTCCCGCTACATCGCGAGAAGCTACGGCTGCGGTGCCACTAAAAAACTGAATCACAAACCAGAAGCCTAATACCACAATGGCAGGAAGTTCGACACGTGTCCAGAAGAAGCCAAGTATTAGAAAAGTCATTACCCTTGCCTTCGGGAACGTAATCATATATGCCCCAAGAACGCCTGCGATTGCCCCGCTTGCACCTACACAAGGTACAAGGGATTTGCTGCCGAAGAATAAAAATATGATAGATGCCCCCACACCGCATACTAAATAAAATGCTAAGAACTTAAAATGTCCTAATCGGTCCTCGATATTATCCCCAAAAATCCACAGATACCACATATTACCTATAAGATGCATGAATCCAGCGTGTAAGAACATGGAGGTGATAAAAGGCATGAAGACCGATTTGGCATTTCCGCCAGGCACACTGAAGAAGTGCATGACCTTTGCAGGGATAACGCCATACAGGTAGATAAATTCTTCTAAATTGCGACCTAAGGAGAGTTCGTAGATAAATACAATTGTATTGACAACTATAATGGCTACCGTAACGAAAGGAAAGGTTCCTGATGGATTTTTGTCTCTATATGGGAACATTTATATCATTTTACGGTGACACCATGCGGGCATGTTTTGAATGCGGAGTGCATAATGCAGATTGCGGAATAATTCATTCCGTGCCTTAGGCACGGGTCTTCGATTCCGCATTCAGCACTCCACACTCCGCATTCAGAAGTGGACTAAGCGGTCTGCTCTGCAAAGACCTTGTCATAAAGTAGACCTGCAACAACACCTCCTAAGATGTGGCCAATCCAATATACATGATGACCGCTGAAGTCACCAGAGGCGATGGCAGGACCAAATGCTATAGAAGGAGCAACCGCCCCTCCGCTAACGGTAGCGCCTACTATTACGTCAAATACTACGACTAAACCAATTGCAAGTCCCGCAAGGACTCCAGAGGCTCTTTTGTCTATTGCGCAGGCATATACGGCAAATATGAGCAAGAAAGACAGGATAGCTTCCATAAGTATTGCTCTAACAACTGGCACGCCTGCAGCAACGTGGAAAGCGCCGAGGCTTATTGCAAGGGCTTTGGGGAATAACCCCCTGAGAAGGAAGCCGGCAAACGCTGCGCCTGCTAACTGTGCAATTATATACATAATGGCTGTATTTGCATCAATCCTTTTTGTAACAAGGAGCGAAACAGTAGTAGCCGGATTAATATGGGAACCAGAAACGTAACCAAGGGCATACACTATCGCCACAACTGCAAAACCATACGAAAGCGCTATCCCCAGAACACCCAAGCCTGGTTGTCCTGCCTGTGTTAGATAATAGTTAGCGCACACAGAACCAGAGCCAACAAATATAAGTATAAAAGTACCCAAAAACTCCGCTATATATTTTTTATATGCGTTCATATCGGACTCTCCTTTTTATTCCCCATGATTTAACAGACAGTTTAACAATCCAGTGAAAAGCAAGTCGACCATCGCCTTAGGCAGGTGTGCCTGTACTTGTTTTTCACCGATATTTATTATGACAATTAATGAGTAAGCCGCGAAGCGTTCTGGACGTAAATATCACCCCCCCTTTCTCTGATGAATAAACCTCAAGAATTTTTGTAAAAAGTTTATAACTCTAAACAGATTGTATTTAGTGTGTTAAAAGCGTATCATAAGC
>JACQHT010000095.1 GCA_016198835.1 Planctomycetota bacterium
ACGTAGGAGGGGAATGCCTTGCCTCCGAGGCTCGTGCCCTCTGCGCTTGGAATTATAACAGCCTTGCCTCCCTGCAGCACCGCCGCAGCTGAGTTGCTCGTGCCCAGGTCAATTCCGATAATCTTTGCCATCTTGTTCTTGTCCTCCTTAAAGAGAGGGCGTTCCGCCTAAGGCGGATTCGCCCCTACTATGAACTTTCAACTAATTTGTATTTGCTTTGGTCGTGCCTTTTCTGATTTTGGGATTGTAATTTTCAAGACACCGTTCTTATATTCTGCCGTTACATTTTCCGCATCAATGAGCGAAGGTATATCAACTGTACGTGCAAAATTTCCGTAACTCCGCTCAACCCTGTGATATTGCTTTCCCCTCTCCTCCTTTTCCCTCTTCTTCTCGCCTTTAATTGTAAGGGTATTGCCTGTGATAGAAATATCTACATCTTTTGGGTCAACACCAGGAATTTCGGCGCTTACTGTTACCATTTCAGCAGTTTCTACCATGTCAATCGGTAAGTTAGTCCCTGTTCCCACAAAAGGAACCTTCCTGGAAAAACCCTCAAGTATACTATTAACCTCTTTTTGAAGAGTTGTTAGCATTGACGCACTGGGCCATTTTACCGTGTCTTTAATCATATTAAGTTACCTCCCATTATTTTATATGGCTATTTATTGAATTACCTTTCACTATTAAAGCAAATGAAATACCAAGATTAATGAAGACCCGCTCGTAATGTAATTAGCGTTTTCGGTGTCATAAAGATTGTTGAAAAGCAAGTTCGGGTAACTTTCTTTTCACAGGCTTCAATTCGGGGATTTTGTTGTTCATAATTGATTATTATCAGCTTACTTAAGTTAATAAATATGATATTATATAGTAAGGAATTTATAAAACGACCCATGAGACAAAATTATTTATGTACCATAAAGATTGACATGCGCCTCAAATTTCTGGTAAAGTGGAACTTGGTTCGCACTGTCAAAACATACTTAAAAACATTTGAAAACTGTCAACTTGGCAACCTAAAACTGAATGCTGGTTAATGATGACAAAAAGTTAATCTTTCTAATATAATAAATATTCTAAGAAAAGGCAAGCCTATTTGGAGCTGTTGTTTAATATGTGATTGATATTTTAACCCCTTTCCTGAGGACTTCTTTTATGTTTAGAGACTTCTTGGTTGACATGCAACCTGTGGTATGTTATTATTCAGTTAAGAATGATTCTCGATTGGTATTTATTACTGATTAGTTACATAGAGATAAAATCAAGTGTGGAATAAAATTAAAAACCTTATTAAAGACCATAAGCGGTTTCTTGTTACCACCCACAAATCCCCTGAAGGGGACGCAATAGGTTCTGCGGTGGCATTAAAGGAATTCCTTAAGGCTTTAGGCAAGGACGTGGTAATGGTGAATTATGACACCGTTCCTTCCCCTTATCGCTTTTTAGACGAATTCGAGGGGGAGTGGATACACACACCCAGTAAGATAAAGGAAAAGGTAGATGAAGCTGAGGTGATTTTCATCTTAGATGTGGCGGGGGACAAACAGTTGGGTCCATTAGCCGAGTTAATTAAAGACTCTAAAATTATCAAAGTGCGCATTGACCACCATCACACTAATGACGTGTTTGCTGACTTAAGCGTTGTTGATGAAAATGTGTCAGCTACGGGGGAACTTATTTATAGCCTAATTAAGTCTATGCGTGGCAAGATTAGCCAGAAAATGGCTAATGCAATTTATCTTGCAATCTCTACGGATACAGGCTGGTTCAGGTTTACGAATACGAGCGCTAAGGTTTTTAACATTTGCAAAGAATTGCTGTCCGCCTCAGGCGGAGGCGTAAATGGGTCTTATATTTATGAGAAGGTATTTCAGAGTAAGTCATGGGACTATATAGACCTCCTTAAACTCGTTCTCTCTTCTGTGCAAAAGGAGTGCGACGGACGCCTTGCATGGTTTAAATTAACCAAAGATATGCTAAAGTCCTCCCGTATAAAACACGTTGATACAGAACCACTAATGGACTTGATTCGTGCGGTTGAAATGGTTGAGGTAATAATCCTATTCAGAGAACAGGCACGGGGAAGGGTTAAAGTAAGCTTTCGTTCCAAACACGATGTTGATGTCAGCCAGTTGGCAGCACAGTACAATGGCGGCGGTGGTCATAGACGCGCCGCTGGTGTAATTATACCGGGAACTATGGACGATGTGGTTGAAAAGATTATTGATATAACAAAGCAAGCACTTAAGTAGGGGCAGGTTTGAAACCTGCCCCTACAACAACGGCAGGCTATAGCCCACATAAAAAATATGATGAAAGAGGCATTGCTTTATGAAAAATTGGAAGAAGGGCGGGTTCGCTGCCATATCTGTTCGAGGAAGTGCGTGATTTCCCCTGGCAAAAAGGGGTATTGCGGGGTCCGCCTTAACGAAGATGGGAAGCTGTATGCCCTTACCTATGCAAGGGTAACTTCGGTGGCAATAGACCCCATCGAGAAGAAACCTCTTTTCCATTTCTATCCGGGGAGCAAGGTATTCTCATTAGGCACACTTGGTTGCAATCTACGGTGCATACACTGTCAGAACTGGCAGATAGCTCATGAAGAAGCTGATAAGGAAGGTACAGGCACTAAAACGATTTTGCCTGCTGACGCCGTTAAAATGGCTAAAGAATATAACTGCGATGGAATTGCATGGACATACAATGAGCCTATTATCTGGTTTGAATATACCCTTGAGAGCGCAAGATTAGCCAGGCAAAACAATCTTTACACCGTTTATGTAACCAATGGCTTTATCAGCCAGGAAGCCCTTGAAACAATTGCCCCCTACTTAGACGCTTACAGGGTTGACGTAAAAGGATTCACTAAAGAATTTTATAAAAAGCTTGCTGGCATTTCGGATTTTCAGCCTGTCCTCGATGGTGCAGCCCTTGCTAAGAAGAAATGGAACATCCATGTCGAAATCGTTACAAATATTATCCCGACCCTCAATGACGATGAAAAACAATTAACAGGGATTGCTTGCTGGATAAGGGATGCCCTCGGTGCGGATACCCCCTGGCACGTAACACGCTTTTACCCTTATTTAGAGCTGAGTCATCTTCCTCCAACGCCCATACAAACCCTCGAGCGAGCCAGAGAAATAGGCATAAATCACGGCTTACGCTTCGTGTATATTGGAAATGTTCCCGGTCACCCGGCTGAAAATACCTATTGCTATAATTGCAATAAACTGCTTATTGAACGGGAAATTTACGGTATCACGCAGAATCTTATTGAACACGGGAGATGTAAGTATTGCTCAGCAGAAATTAAGGCGTATGTTGATTGGGTAACATGCCATTAATTTTATACTTGAATCTAATCGTAAAATCATTTACGATTTAAATTGCTTTGTTTGGAAGGTAGAAGTGATGGGTAAGAAAAGAGTAGAAGAGACAAAAAGTGTATTAATCCTTGCAGAGGATTTATATGAAGACCTCGAACTCTGGTACCCGAAACTACGGCTCACTGAAGCAGGATATAAGGTCCTGGTTGCAGGGACAGGGAAAAAGCTTTATCACGGCAAATATGGTTATCCTGTAGAGGTGGATGGCGATATCGAACAGTTTAAGACTTCTGATTTTGATGCTGTCGTTATACCGGGAGGGTATGCACCTGACCGTCTAAGGAGGTATCCGTCGGTTCTCAAATTTGTAAAGAAAATGAGCGATGAGCACAGGATAATTGCTGCAATTTGTCATGCCGCATGGGTTCCCATTTCGGCAGGGATTGTCAAAGGCAAAAAGATGACTTGCTTTTCTGCCATTAAGGATGACGTGGTAAATGCAGGGGCTATTTATAGTGATGCATCGGTTGTAATTGATGGCAACCTGATAAGTTCACGAATGCCAGCAGACCTTCCAGATTTCTGCAGGGCAATAATTAGTACTTTGGAAAGGCAATAGGGTTAAAAATATGGGAGAAGAGGTTCCGGGTGGCTGGACAACAGAGGAATGGACAAAGGCATGGACTATCCACGTTGGCAAGGCATACAAGTGCAATACATGCGGCACTATAATAATGTGTATAAAGGGGGGTGTTGGAACACTCGAACCAATCTGTTGCGGTAATGACATGGAATTAGTACAAGCGCCTGATGAGATAAAATAACTTACTTTTTCTGAAAAAAAGTAAGTAAATAGAAATATCAAACCCCGTTAGAAGCTTTAAAATAAACCAACAACCGCTTCTACAAGGGGTGTCTTCAAATGGTGGGGCTTCTAACGGGGTAAACGAAAAATTTAACTTGACTAATGTGGAGCAGTACAGGGTTAAAGTAATGGATTTTTTTACAACAGTATTAAGGCAAAGCGGAACCCATTGGGTAGCTTTATGTTTAGAAAACGAATTGGTAGGACAGGGGATTACTAAAGAAGATGCAATTAAAAAGCTTAAAGAAGCTATCGAGTCCTTTGAAGATGTTTACAATACTGAAAGTGATATCTATAGTTCACCTATCTCAATAACAGAACTCCATGAATTCTTGACGATGGAGGGGTCAGGGGTTAGGTAATAGGAGCCAGAAGGCAGGAGGATAAATTCTGTTACTGACACTGTTTACCGACACTGACCACAGATAGGTTTGGGTCATTTGGATAGTGTGATTTGGAAATTGTTTGGGATTTGGAATTTGGAGTTTGGGATTTTAAAATGAAAGGGGGCGAATGGCTTCGACCGTGTAAGGTGTGTAAAAGCTGCGTACTGAGGTTGTCAGGAGGCCTCATAAAACACCTGGCAAACGTTTAAATGCTGACAGTCATGAGTTAGCAATGGCTGCCTAAACCGCAGTCACGTCCATTCAGTCTTGCCTGCGTGACTGAATGGGCGCCAAAGCAGCAGGATAGTTCAGCCCTTTTGCTTGACGGGGGTTGAACGAAAACCTTAGTTCAGGCTGGTTGTTCCGAAACCCTGCTTATCGGGGTTCGGAATGACGACAATAAAAGATAGGCTACGTGCGTAGATGCTTTTGCTCAACTACATTGGGACGCGGGTTCGATTCCCGCCGCCT
>JACQHT010000092.1 GCA_016198835.1 Planctomycetota bacterium
CCTGTGAATTTCCCTTGCCACGAGTTCCTTACCGCTACCACTTTCACCTTGAATCAGCACGGTAACATCCGTTGCTCCTACCTTGTCTATCCTGTTAAAGACGTCCTTCATTATTGCACTTTGCCCGATGATTTCACCCATTGCCTCGAGGCGATTTATCTCGGAACGCAGTTGGGCATTTTCTTCTTCGAGGTCAAGTTTTTCAAAGGCGTTTTTTACAATTATACGGAGTTCGTCTATCTCAAATGGCTTTGCAACGTAGTCAAATGCGCCTTTCTTCATAGCCTCTACCGCTATCTTTTCGGAGCCATAGGCGGTTATAATTACAACCAGCGGGGATGATGTCGCTGACTGCGTTCCTGTTTCCTTTATTTTTTCAAGAACCTTGAGGCCGTCAATTCCCGGCATGTTTATATCAAGAAAAATAAGCCGTGGTTTATGCAATTTTATGGATTCTAATGCTTCTGTGCCATTCTTAGCCTCGTAAAGCATATAGCCGTCTTTTGAGAGCGCCTTCTTCATTCCAAACCGTGCTGCCCGTTCGTCATCAACAATTAATATTCCGTTGTTTTTCATAGCGTCTTAGTTGGATACCAATACAGGCTCATTTACTGGCAAATTGATTATAAACATTGCCCCTGTTTTATTATTTTCTACACGGATAGAACCGTCCATATCTTCAAGTTTCTTCTTGACGATAGAGAGCCCAAGGCCTGTACCCGATTGTTTTGTTGTGTAAAAGGGGTCGAATATCTTAGAAAAGGCATCTTGAGGGATTCCACCCCCGGTATCTGCAAAGGTTATCTCGATAGTAGAGACGCAAGATTTTGCGTCTCTACCGCCTGAGGCGGATGCGGAAATTGCCAATTCACCACCATCGGGCATTGCCTGAATTGCGTTATTAATGATATTAAAGAATACTTCTTTTAAAGAACCTTCTTCAGTATTTAACGTAGGAAGGTCGTCTGGAATTTTGCAAGAAATGTTAATGTTGTTTTTCCTTGCTTCATGATTGAGGACCAATAAGACTGAGCTTAAGACATCGCCAATCTTAACAGTGGTCTTAACCTCACCTTTTGGTCTTGCGAATTGCAAGAGTTGATTGACGACCTTGCTTAGCCTGTCTATCTCATCAACAATTATTGATAGATCTTCCTGCACGACTGCATCATGCTTTAAGTCCTCACGCATAACCTGCACTATGGTTTTTATTGAACTCAGGGGGTTTTTTACTTCGTGGGCGACACTGGTAGAAAGTCTGCCGAGACTGGAAAGTTTTTCATTCTCATATATTTTTCTTTCAAGTTTTAACTTCTCATCTATCAATTTTGACTTGCCTATTGCAGAGCCTATTTGGTTAGCAATAATCATTAACTGGTCAAGGTTATCAGATGGAAGAGGAAGTCCACGCCTTGTGCGGCCGAGTGCGAGTAGTCCAATTAGATTTCTGTCTTCATAGATTGGGAAAATTAACAAGGCATCCAGAATCCTCATTTCATTGATTATTGATACATCCTTTATTTCGTGCCTGTTGAGGACTGATAGACCGCCTTTTGAAAAATTATTAATGATGTTTTGTAAATCCATACGAGTGATTGTATCCGCCTCAGGCGGAGGGGTATCTCCAAAGCGTTGGATTTTATTCCTGCCAAAGACATTCTGCCTTGGGTGTCCGAATAGCAATATAGCTGCTTTCTTTATGCCAGCGGCACTTTTTATATGCACCACAATAGATTCAAGTAACTTAGGCAGGTCGAGGAGTGAATCAGCGCTTATTGCACGGCTCAGGTTGTTAAGTAAATACTCACTGTCTGCAATCCTTCTGAATAGCAAATTGCGCATCATTCCCTGTACCTTTTCCTTTAGCTTCGGAAACCAATACACCAATCCTATAACAAATATTGCCTCAAGCACCTTGTTATTTAAGCCGTAACTATGCTCAAGAAATTTACTGAACTGTTTTACGCCAAAATAGTAAAAGCAGATAATTATCAGCGTTAAGAATGAGTAAAATACACTGCGCCTGAGGACAAACTCCATGTAGTTGTACCTGTATACGTAGTAGGAAAACACTATGCTTGGGAATATCGAGGAAAGCATAGCCGCCAGGAGGAAGTAGTCGCCAATGAAAGAAATGTTCTTTCCACCAAGGAGAATGGTGAAAGCGATAAAGATAGATACAAAGATTAATACCCAAAAGATAAAGAAGTGAAATTTACGTTCTTCTCTTTCTTCAGTCGTTTGTGAAAGACTTCTTGCAATGCCTGCAGAGATAAGTAGAGAGGTAATTAGCCATAATACAAATGGCTTAACAAGAGGGGACATGCTCATCAGCAAATAAGGGTCTTTAAAGGATATTGTCTTTTCAATTGCAATGGCGAAGATAACCACAGGGAGATAGATTATTGTGGTTACCACCCATTTCATCATCCTGTTCACATATCTGGCGCTTTCGAAAAGGAAGACCGTGGCTGTGTGAAGTAACAAGCTCGGCATGAAGCCAATCCCGATATAGGCTACTGCATCGGAAAAATAACTGATAGATGGGATATTCCTGCCAAAGAGCATTAAGCTAAATAGTGAGATGCTGTTGCCGAGGTTCCACATAGCGACGCTGATAACTAAGAACAGAAATATTATTTCACTGCTCGTCTTATCCTTTCTCTGGACAATAAGAACGGCAAGCACAGAGTGGAGTATTGTGCCTAACAGAAAACCTATTAATGAAATAATTTCGTATAGCGACATAAGGCTTATAATAGTCATATAAGTGAAACCTGTCAAGAGGATTTCGGATTGAGGAATTTGGATTTCGGAATAACACTGCATTTGCACTAAAAAATGTGGTATACTTAAGCAAGATGGGTTATACTCCCGAGGAGGATAAATATATGAAAACGGCTACCTGGTTCTTATTTGCTGCCATGATGTGTGTGGGTTGTGCTTACATACCCATAGGAAAGCACGGATTCGGTATTGAAAAGACTCCCAAGGGGGAGGGTGTCGTAGTGCATGCAGTTAACGAGGGTAGCCCCGCTGAAAAGGCTGGCATAAAGAAGGATGATGTAATCGTCTCTTTAGATGGTAAGAAGATTGAAGACCCTTATGTTGTCGCAAAAGAAATTGCAGAAAAACCTTATGGTAAGAAGGTCCTTCTGAAAATAGTCAGGGAGGGAAAGCCCATAGACTTAGAGTTATTGATAGAGAAAAAGGGGTTGCAGATACTTAATGCTGACATGACGGGGGCTTATCCCGATTACTCACTTGTGCTGATTGAGGATTATTTCTGGCTTGGAAGCTATCCTTATCCAATGACCTCTGAAGAATTAGAAAGCCTTAGAACCTATCTCGGTGTTTACGACCCCGACCACATCCCTCCTGCATCCTTCACAATCTTTACCTTAAGGGTTCGTTAATAGTGTACAAAACGCCTTCAAAGATTTTCAACTTAAAGTTCCACCAACACTTTTTGGCTTTCTTTGCGCCTCTGTGTCTCTGTGGTTATATTATCCACAGTAAGAGAATAAATAATGCAAATTAAAATACAGGGACACAGAGATTAGAAACTATTCATTTTTCTCCATCTTTGGCACGAGATTTGTTTGTCTCTATTAGATTGTTGAAATACAGGTAGTGTGTATGGATTGAAATGATGAAAATGAATCCTGAGAAACACAAAACTTCTAAAAGGGGATTTCGTAGTGGTGAGGGTTCAACTCCCACCCAAACGGGTAGGGAGGGGCTTACAGCTCACATTGCTAATAAGGTTGAGGCAACGGGAAGGATGGCGAGATACGTTGCCCACGAAATACGCAATCCCTTAGCTATAATAAATAGCAATGCCCAATATGCACTTGACTACCTGCGTCACGCCGAGCGCTACGACAATAAGATACTGGAGGAATCCCTTACAGCCATAATCGGAGCCGTACAACTGGCTAATAAGTTCGTAAGTGAACTTGCAGAGTTACATAGTCTTGAGTTCCAGAAGAAAGAAACAAACATACGGCCAATCATAAAAAAAGCTATTGATTTACTGAAAGTGGAAATTGACAGAAAAAAGATAAGGGTTTCTTCAGAATTTCTTTCACGCATCCCAAAAGTAATGGCTGATAAGGAAAAGCTGAAACATGCCTTTGTCAACATTCTCTTGAATGCCATACAGGCGGTTAAAACGGGTGGTAGTGTTGAGATAAAAGCCCGAACAGATGTAAGCACCAAGTCTGTTATTGTTCAGTTTGAAGATACAGGGCATGGAATTCCAGAAGAATATATTGAAAAGATTTTTGAGCCTTTTGTTTCTCTAAAGGATGGTTGTAAAGGGATTGGTCTTGCGATATGCTCGATGATAATTAATGCACACGGTGGCACAATAAATGCCAAAAATATGGCAAAAGGAGGGGCAATATTTACAGTTGTTTTACCAATGTAGGGGTTCAATATATTGAACCCCTACATCTGGTATGGCACGAAACCATATTTTATGGAATTAGCATCATGGTAAGAATTCCGTACAAGAAGCAGGCACAAATATTGCAAGTAGACCTGAGGCGGAAAAAAGAGAAGAGGTAACGGTGTATGGCTGTAAAACAGAAGGATAAGCCAAACATTCTTGTGGTAGATGACGAGGCGGAGGCATTGAAGATACTGGAAAAGATTCTTACGAAACATGGCTATAACGTGTTGAAAGCACGTAACGGCATGGAGGCGCTGAGGGTTACAAGAAAGAGTAACATAAAACTGGCACTGCTGGATATAAAGCTGCCAAAGATGGATGGAATTGAATTGTTAGGTCGGTTTAAAAAGGTTAATCCTGATTTAATTGTTATTATGATAACGGCATTTGGTACGCTAAAAACAGCAATAGATGCGATGAAATTAGGTGCGTATGACTACATAACGAAACCGTTCGATTTAAATTTTATTACCTCTATTGTCGAGCAGGCTCTGGAAGAACACGACGCTGCGTCAGAAATTGGGGGAAGACCAAATGATTTGTAATGGAAAAGAAATAAAAGTTCTTGTAGTAGATGACATGAAGGATATGTGCTGGACTGTTTCCAATTTCCTCCGCCAGAAGGGTATTACAGCCATTTCCACGCAAGATGGCAAAAAGACCGCGGAGATAATTTCGAGGGAATCACCCGATGCCGTCTTACTCGACTTAAAAATGCCAGTCATTAGCGGGGTGGATGTTTTAAAGCAAATAAAAAAGGCAAATGCAGACATCCCCGTCATAATATTGACCGCTTATGGCGAAATAAGGTCTGCGGTAGAGGCAGTTAAATTGGGCGCCTATGACTATATTAGCAAGCCATTTGATAATGACGAGGTACTGATTACCCTGATGAGGGCGATAAATGACCGCAGGCAGAAAAGAGAGATTAACCATCTCCGTTCGCAACTGGAGAAAATAATGCCTTTACCTGAGTTCATGGGTTCCAGCCCCCAGATAGAAAAGGTCTTCGAGCAGGTAAAATGCGTTGCCCCCACGGATTTTACCGTTGTTTTATATGGAGAAACGGGTTCTGGCAAGGAGCTGGTTGCCAGGGCTATTCATAATAATAGCCCTCGGCGGAATGGCAATTTTGTTGTTATTGATTGCGGCTCTATTCCTGATACGCTAATTGAGAGTGAGCTTTTTGGCTATGAAAAGGGCGCTTTTACAGGAGCGGAAACTACAAAGAAGGGGCATTTTGAACTGGCATCGGGAGGTACTCTATTTCTTGATGAGATTGGAAATCTTTCAAAGGCTATGCAGAGCAAATTGCTTCACGCATTACAAGAACGCCGCATTCGCAGGGTTGGAGGAAAGGACTTTATTGATATTGATATACGGGTCATTGTGGCGGGCAATGAAAAACTTGAAGACCTCGTTAAATCAGGACATTTCCGCCAGGACCTTTACCACAGGCTTAACGAGTTCTTGATTGAAATCCCACCGCTTAGAAAAAGAAAGGCTGATATTTTATTTCTTTGCAAACGCTTTATAGATACTACGAACATAGAATTAAACAAGCATGTACGAGGTGTTTCTGAGGCGGCTACGGAACTGCTTTATGCCTATAACTGGCCAGGAAATGTCAGAGAACTAAAAAACGTCATAAAAAGGGCTGTGCTTTTAGCAAACGAGTTAATAGAACCACAACATCTTCCCACCCCTGTTGGATGCGATTCTCAGACTACAGCAGTAAAGGCGCTTCATAAAGAGGTAGACGCAATAAAGACAGGTTTTAATAAAGACTTCTCGTTAAGAGAGATTGTAAAGAAAAGCATTAACGATATTGAAAGGAAGGTAATTATTGAAGCCCTCATACAAACAGGGGGAAATAAAAGCAAAGCAGCAAAGATACTTTCTATTGATTATAAGACAATGTACTATAAGGTTAAAGAATACGGCATAACCATTAAAGATTTGCTTACAGGTTCAACCGTATCTGTGTGCTGACAGCGCGCACAAAATCTGGTAGACAACGAGGTTTTATCCGCCTCAGGCGGATTGATTCAACGAACATAAAGTTCGTTGTCTACCATAAATGGTGATGGGGAGGAAGGCGATGGAAAATTTGGTGACTTCTAAAAAGGTCAACTTTAGGCGGATTACCGATCCTGAAGTGTCGAGGGTGGTGACTAATAATCAGGAGAAATCGCAGGAAGACTTGAAAAGGAAGCTGGTACAGCGTACCGAAGCGTTCCTCGAATCGGAAGAAAAATACCGAACCCTTTTTGAAATGGCTAATGACGGGATAGCAATAATAGACCCTGAAACGGCTAAATTTGTTGAGGTAAATAAGAAACTGGAAGAGACCATTGGATATAGTAGAGAAGAATTAAAAAAGATGGAGGTTTTTGACGTTTGTCTAAAAAAGGAACATAAAAAGATAGCAAAGAAATTTAATGATGTATTAAAAGGGGGTTCTGGTTTTTATAATGACCTGACTTTAAAGAAAAAAGGTGGGGGCGTCGTTATTGCAAATATTTCGTCAAGTGTTGTTTTACACAGAAAAGGGGTGCGTATCTTTAGTATTGTAAGGGATATTACAGAAAGAAAGGGATTAATCGAAAAGTCATCGGAATCAGAAGCAAGGTATAAGGCACTTGTTGAAAATATACCTGAGGCAGTCTATACCATCCTACCGGATGGAACCTATACATTCATGAATGCGGCGATAAAGAAGATAACCGGTTTTAAGCCTGTGGAGTTTTATCGAGACAAGAATTTATGGATAAAGCAAGTTCATCCAGAAGACAGAAAAAAAGTATTGAAACAGTTAAGTGAGTTGTGGAACGGTGTAGCACTTCGTCGTGAGTATAAATTCGTGCACAAAAATGGCGTTGACGTTATCTGGTTTATAGATAATGCCATTCCAAACATAGATAAGAAAGGACGCATTGTATCTGCTTATGGTGTAATGATAGATATTACGGAAAAAAGGAAGATATATGAACAGTTACTGCAGGCAGAGAAAATGGCGGCGCTGGGGATATTAAGCGGGGGGATTGCCCATGAATTTAACAATTTGCACACTATAATCCTTTCCTCGCTTCAGTTAGCCATGCAAAACAAAAAGCTCTCAACAGATACTAAGACCTACTTAAAGGAGACATTCCAGACATCCTGCCGACTTTCTGATTTGACCTCGCAATTGTTATTCTTTGCAAGAAAAAAACCTCCTAAAAGGGAAAAGGTTGATATTAAAAAGATTATCCAGGAGACATTGAAGATTGTTCAGCATGAGTTTCTGTGCGAAGGAATCAACATCGTAACGTCTTATTCCAAAGACGTTTCTCCACTCTTTGTTGACCCCGGGCAAATGAGTCAGGTCTTTTTGAATGTCATGATTAATGCTAAACATGCCATGCACAAGAGTAAGGAGAAATGCTTGACTATTGAAGTAGGTCAGCAGGACAATGTGGTCCATATAGCCTTTAGTGATACGGGCAGTGGAATTGAAGAAGAAGCAATACCAAAATTGTTTGAACCATTTTATACAACGAAAGGTTCGTTCGGTAACGGAACTTATGAGAATAAAATCCCGGGAACGGGTCTTGGCCTTAGTGTGTCTGATTCTATAGTCAGGGAGCATGGAGGCCGTATTGAGGTTAAGAGTAAAGTCAATATCGGGAGCACGTTTACCATTCTTTTGCCTATTAGACAGGTTGATATCGAGGTACGGCGAAAAGGAGACGCGAAGGAAAAGTACGGTTCTATAAAAGGGGCAAAGATTTTGGTGTTGGATGATGAACCCGGTATAAGGAGAATCCTCAAGAACATTTTTGAAAATAAGGGGTGTATTGTTTCTGCCTGCGAAAGTGGAGAGGCTGCAATTGAGGAGCTAAATATGAATGAATCTTATGATTTGGCGATTGTAGATTTGCAATTGCCAGGGCTTAATGGTTATGGCTTTATAAAAGAGATAAATCGCATTTCCTGTGATAGAAGACCTCAAAAAATGGTCTTAACAGGAAAGTTATTGTCATCTGAAAATATTAAGGTACTGGGGAAACTCGGCGTGTACGATATTATTTCAAAGCCATTTGACAATAATGTCTTATATGAAAGAGTTTGTGCAGCCTTGTCTCACTCAAAGCAATGAGTTCTGAGCTGGTAGGGGCGGGTTTAAAACCCGCCCCTACTGTAATAAACCTATGAATCTCAAATTAGTAAATGGTTCTGAAAAAACAGGCGATTCGGCAAGAATAGATGGATTGGAGAATCATCTCGGAGCTTCTGAAAAAAAGTACAAGAGATTTTGCGAGATGATTCTCTCAAGTATTCCTTCCTCAATCCTGATATTTGACAGCGAACAGAAAGTGGTCTTTGCGAACAAAAACTTTTTGATAAAGTCGAGGAAGAGTGAAGAAAATACTATCGGGAAAGGGATTGATGACATCCTTCCACCAGTACTTACCGAGTACAGCCGACTTTCCGAAAGGATAAGGCGAGTCTTTGAAGAGGGAAGAAGGGATTCTGGACAGGAGATGCTTTATAGGGCTCCGGGTTTACCCTCGAGGGTATACTATTATAACTTAACCCCCTTAAAAGACGACAACAGGGTTGTAGAAAGCGTTATGCTGCTTATGGACGATATTACGGAGCAGGTACGTTTACGGGAAAAGGTGCGCAGGACGGAACGTCATCTGGCAAGCGTTGTTGAAAGCGCCAATGACATAGTGGTCTCAATGGACCCTTATGGTTTAATTATGACGTGGAATAATGCCGCTGAAAGGATATCGGGATTTATCGAGAGCAACTTACTGGGTAACCATTTAGC
>JACQHT010000094.1 GCA_016198835.1 Planctomycetota bacterium
AGGTAATGCCCTTTAACCCACGGATTAGACACCCTTGCGCAAAAAACGCATTCATTCGAGCAGTGATTTGTTATGTTCAGATACAGTGAGTTCCTTATTACATAAGCGACTTTGCCTTCCTGCTCTATTTCCCCAATATTGAAGAGCCTCTTTGCATTGAGCGTGGTAATTCGAGCAACGTCAGTGGTTGTAAGCCTGTAAAGCTCCGCAAAAACAGGAATGATATAAGTAAGATTCGACGGTTCGTTCCTTTCCCCCCTTTTAGGTTGAGGCGCTAAGAAAGGGCAATCCGTTTCAAGGAGAAGCCTTTCCACAGGAACAGATTGTACAACCTTTCTGAGTCTCTCTGCATTTGAAAAAGTAACAGGACCTGCAAAGGATATATAAAGACCCAACTGCATAAAATCCCTTGCTGCCTCTTCACTACCGCTAAAGCAGTGAACCACCCCCTTAAGGGAATTATTTGCATGCTCACGAAGTATCTTAAGACAATCTTCACTTGCTTCTCTATTATGTATTATAACAGGTAGTCCAGCTTTTTTCGATAGTTCAAGGTGTTTGTGAAATAAGCGCTGTTGTTCCTCTCTGGGACTGCGGTTGCGGTAATAATCGAGACCCGTCTCCCCTATTGCAACAACCTTTGACTGGCTAACCAATGTCTCAAATTCTGACCACACATCGTCAGAAACCCGTGAAGCATCGTGGGGATGTATTCCTATACTTGCATAAATATTATTAAACTGCCGCGCTAATTCAATTGCTTTTTTGCTGGAATTGAGGTTTGTGCCTACATTGATAATATAACCAACATCGGCCCCCGATGCGCGTGCAAGCACTTCATGAAGGTCGGACTTATATTCTGGAAAGTCCAGGTGGGCATGGGTATCAACTAACATGGTCAAAGGTTAAGAATTATAAGGTGAATGCATTCTTTAGCAAGCTTACCTCATGAGCTTTACCATCATTTGAAAGCCGAATGGAAACGACATCAAAACGGCAGCAAACGTCCTCAAGCTTGTTCTCTATTATGTACTTCTGTGCAGTCTTTATGATGTGATTCTTTTTGATTTGTGTAACTGCCAACTCTGGCGGACCGAAACTTTCAGATAGGCGGGTCTTCACCTCAATAAAGCTTATAGTGCCACGGTCATATCCAATCACGTCTATTTCACCAAATTTGGTGAAATAGTTCTTCCTGAGCACTTTATATCCGTTTTTCTTAAGGAACTTGACAGCTATCTTCTCACCCCTTGCGCCAAGGCTATCTTCTTTTTCAATTGGTTTTGAGAATAATTGGAACAGGGCTTTTAATAAACTTGGCACCGTAGTGATTAACCGCCTGAGGCGGGTTGTTGTTCTGTTTCCACCTTTTCAGCAAACTTTTCCTTCAGACGCGTTGCCTTTCCAGACTTCTCACGCATGTAATACAACTTTGCACGTCTTGCCTTTCCAGACTTCTTTACCCTGATATCAACAATCTTGGGAGAATGGAGTGGAAACACACGTTCTACCCCCTCTCCCTGGACAATGCGTCTAACGGTAAAGGATTCACGAATCCCGCAACCTTTTTTGGCAATTACCGTACCATTAAATACTTGAATGCGTTCTTTGTCACCCTCGACAATCTTAACAAGCACATCCACAAGGTCGCCCACAACAAATTCTGGAGCCGCTTTTTTCATTTGTTCCTTTTCTATTGTGTCAATGATATTCATGTTGTCATTCTCCTTTACTTACAAAACCTTAGTATAACACGCGGTGGTGGTGGTATCAAGAAAAAAACACATGAGTGTGTAAAGTAATTCTAAAAACACGTCTTTAGCAGGTTGGCTATTGACGCTTGTTGAGTCTTGTTGTATGATTTAGGGGAATATTTGAAAGCAGGTTACTATAGCTACATATTAATTCTATTTTCAGGCGTAGAACAAATAATAGGTTTATAAAATGAAGTCGGACATAGATTGTGACTTATCCCTTTATGCCGAGGAATTTACTGTTGGAAGGGGGCAAACGTCTTGTTTGCTTATTCACGGACTTGGCGGTGGCCCAATTCAGATGAGGGAACTGGCGGAGACGCTTGCCCCACTCGGCATTACCACAAGGGGAATATTGTTGCCAGGACATTGTGGCAGTTGTGAAGACCTTGAGGCAATATCCAGCGAAGATTGGTACAAAAAGGTTGAAGAGGAGTACCTTAAATTAAAGAGGCAACATGAGAATGTTGCGGTAGTAGGTTTTTCGCTCGGAGCTCTACTGGCTTTAAAACTTGCCGTGAATAATCCGGTAAAAAAGGTCGTGGTTATGGGAGCGCCAATATTTATTATTCGAAGGTATTTACCTGTGAGAGGGTTAATCAAGTTGTGCGGTAGTTTTTTAAGAAAAATCAGGGTAACTACAGGTAATTGGCCAATAAGCACCGAGGTCTTTTCTGGATTCTTAAGATTGCCAACATATTCCCACTTTCCGATAGCTTCCCTGCTTGCCCTCACAAATTTAACTGACACAATTAGATGTGAGCTTCACAGAATAAGGTCTCCAATACTCATTATCCACTCAAAACGAGATTCTGCCGCCTCGCCTTCCAGCGCAAATTATATCAGCAAGTACGTGGGTTCAGACGAAAAGAAATTATTATGGCTCAAGGAAAGCCATCATCTGGTAATGCACGATAAAGAGAAGGAAACGGTCTTTGAGGTTACAAGGGAGTTTTTACTCGCTTAAGATTAAACCTCTTGGAATTTAGTAATTGCATTATACATGAGGCTTTTATGGCTTGCAAGGTATCATTCTTTAACTCTTCTTGATTTTCATTCATGAGGCTTTAAGGCTGCACAGGAACTACCCTTCTTGACCTATTTATTAAATATCAGAAGAATTTGTAAAGAGTAAAGGGTACAGAATTATAATAGGAGGTGTAAAATGGCAGAAACGAGAGCCAAAAGTGAGGAGGTTTTAAAAATAAACGAAAGAACTTTAAAAGTCCCAGATTTTGTAACATGGGCATACACTTACCGTATAGCCAGATGGCTAATTGGCGGTTATCTCGGATTAGTTGTGATATTGCTTGGAGCTATAATTGGTACGCCTGACGTTAAAACAGATGCCATTAATGCATTAGAGACTATAACTACTGTATTTGGCCCATGGATAGGAGCGCTTGTTGCTTTTTATTTTGCTCAAAAACAAACGGAAAAAGTGTCAGAACAACTAAGTGAGGCACAAAAAGCTATTACTGCTACAGTCAAGCCTGATATCAAAAAAATTCTTAAAGGAATACTCGTAAAAGATATCATGGAAAAATTTAATCCTGATAAACATGAGTTTCCAAGAGATTTACATTCTGAAGTACCAATAAATGAGAGTGTTAGAAATACAATTAGAGCACATTTGGAGAACCCGGAGCGGAAGGATGTAAGATGTTTCGTCGTGTTTAAGGCCAAAGAAAAAGAGCAAGAAATAGAAGGAATACTCACCCGAGGAGACATAGCAAAAATTATGGACCCAAAAGTTTCTGATAACAAAACGATTGGTTATTTTACCACAGATATGCCCAGAATTGTAAAGGCTAAGCCTTATCAGTCTTTATCAGAAATATTATCGAGCCTCGAGAATTTCGACTTACTTCCAGTTTATGAAGGTGGAAAAATTGTGGGATTTGTTTATAGGGGCGACGTGTTTAGGCATATG
>JACQHT010000097.1 GCA_016198835.1 Planctomycetota bacterium
CATTACAAATAGGTGATGAAGTGGTTCTGGAGGTAACACAGCTTGGCAAGGTTTGCCACGACCGCTGTGCTATATACTATCAAGCTGGAGATTGTGTAATGCCGAGAGAAGGCATATTTGCAAAGGTAATAAAGGGCGGCTGGATTGAAAAAGGGGACGAAATCAAAGTCATGCCTGCCACCACCAACACGGCAAACAGAAAACACGAAAAGGCGATAAAATGATTGATAAATTCCTCAGGACAATCCGATATTTGAGAATATCTGTAACAAATATGTGTAACCTTCGGTGCATATACTGTATGCCACCCCAAGGAATTCCCCTCATGGAGCATAAAGAAATCCTTAGCTTTGAAGAAATTGCAACGGTTGTTCGACATGCGGTTAAGCTGGGCTTAACCAATTTTAGGCTTACAGGCGGTGAACCATTAGTTAGAAGAAATATTGACCGTCTTGTCTTCATGCTTGCCTCGATAGAAGGCGTCAAAGACCTTGCAATGACTACCAACGGGATTTTTCTGAAGAAATATGCGGCAGTTTTAAAGAAAAACGGCCTCCACAGGCTAAACATTAGCTTGGACACGCTCAGAGAAGACCGTTTTAGCAGGATTACACGCGGCGGATGCCTTAAAGATGTCCTTGATGGCATTGAAGAAACCCTGCGTGTGGGCTTCCCGAATACCAAGATAAATGTTGTGGTCATGCGAGGTATAAATGATGATGAACTCGAAGACTTCGCCCTTTTTACATTAGAGCGTGATGTAGAGGTGCGTTTTATAGAGTTGATGAGTTCGGGTATGAAGAGCATGGCGGACGATAACAAGTTTATGCCCACTGCTGAAATTTTTGAGCATGTTGAGGCGGTCGGTGAGTTAATTCCGATAGAGCCAAAGATTGGCAGTGGTCCAGCAAAGAAATTCAAGTTAAAGGGAGCGCTCGGCACGCTCGGTTTCATCTCACCCGTAAGCAAGCCATTCTGTAGCAACTGTAACCGATTAAGGCTGACATCCGATGGCAAACTGCGCTCATGCCTCATAACGGGTGGCGAGGTTGACATTAGAACCATCCTTAGAACCAATCCTACGCTTGTTCCTGAAGGTATTTATCAGGGAGGGGAAGCACTAACCCATGCTTTTGAACACGCAGTCTCACTGAAACCCCCTATCCATTCCGGCGTTACCCACATGGCAATGCACACCATCGGCGGATAATTCTAACTTTAAATGTAGTTGGTACACAATCCCTTTAGGCATATTACCATCTTTGTTCTCAACGGACAGCTTCGCTTTGAGGATTGAAAATGAAAAATTGTGTGCTATAATTAATATTTGAAGAAAATTTAAAATATCTGGTAGACAACGAACTTTATGTTCATTGAACTTGGGTCAACGAGATAAAACCTCGTTGTCTACCTCGTATTGAGGCTTAAAGATGAATGGCAATGTCCTTATTGTAGATGATGAACGACTGATGCGGGTGTCGCTCGAAAATCAACTCAAGAAAGATGGATACAATGTCAAGTCTACAAAAACACCCATCGAGGGCTTAAAACTTATAGAAGAAGAGGATTTTGATGTTGTGATAGCAGACCTGAAACTTCCAGAAATGGATGGCATTCAATTCCTGAAGGAAGTAAAAAAACAATCGCAGGGAATGGTCGTAATAATAATGACCGCTTACGGAACCCTCGAAAGCGCTGTGACAGCCATGAAAGAAGGCGCTTACGACTTTATTGCAAAGCCGTTCTCAACAGAAGAATTAATCATAAAGATTCAAAGGGCTTTGAAATATAAGGACACAGCCGCAGAGGTTCTCCGCCTTCGCAAGGAGGTACAAGGGCAATACGGGTATGATAATATTATTGGGAAAAGTGGGTCAATGTTAAAGATTCTTGAAACCGTAGATACCATATCTGATAGGGATACTACCGTACTCATACGGGGAGAAAGCGGCACAGGTAAGGAACTCATAGCAGGTGCTATACATTACAATAGTAATAGAAGAGAAGGTCCATTTATCAAATTGAGCTGCGCAACCCTGAATAGGGAAATGCTCGAAAGTGAGCTCTTCGGTCACGAAAAGGGGGCGTTCACAGGCGCTGTAAAGATGAGAAGAGGAAGATTTGAACTTGCAGATGGTGGTTCAATCTTTCTTGATGATGTTGATGATATTCCTCTTGAGATGCAGGTCAAACTTTTACGGGTGCTCCAGGAAAAAGAATTTGAAAGGGTTGGTGGAGAGGAAACACTCTCCGTAAATGTGCGGGTTATATGCGCGACCAAGAAAAATCTTAAACAGCTTGTCGAAGAACGAAGGTTCAGAGAAGACCTATACTATAGGTTGAACGTTATAACTATAGACCTCCCCCCCATGAGGACCCGAAAAGGGGATATTCCTTTACTTGTAAACTATTTCTTAAAAAAACATGCCCTCCACCAGGGTGCACCTATTCCAGATGTTTCCCAGGAAGCACTTGATGTATTGATAAGTCATGACTGGCCTGGAAATGTAAGGGAATTAGAAAACGTTATTGAACACGCACTTGCATTTTCCACACAGGCAGGAATTACTCTGGAAAGCCTACCCAGATACCTGAAAAAGCACGAGACCTTTGCCAATGTATTTACCCCCGACCTCTCTAACGCAACCAGGATTAACCTTGAGGAAACCATTGATGAAGTGGAGACGAAACTAATTCAATGGGCATACGAGAAGTCTAACGGCAACCAGGTTAGAATGGCAGAAATGCTTAGTATTCCAAGAACTACGCTCAGAAACAAGATGACGAAACTCCACATGCCCACATAAACAAATCCATGTCATAAAGAGCAGCGCAGTCTTCAATTCTGCTGACCAAAAACAGTCATTGACTGACCGTTTTTGTTTAAATCATTACCTTTAGCCTCATTTATACTTACAATTGATTATCCTGGACCTCGTAAATCTCCTGACCTATTTCAGTCATATACTATTACAAAATCACTTCATCGCAAATATGGGGATTATTTCTAAGTTTCTATGGTTAAAAGTATTACAACTTTCCAGTCGGCCGTCACTAAACATGGCATAAAACTTGCACCTTACATTCATGTAAAACAAAGAGCAATATTTCTTTTTTTAATTGGCTGAGGAAAGGGGGTGGTTGTTGAAAAATAAGGTCAATTTACGGTAGTATTTATTTTACCACGAGAGTGGGGCTTCTTCTCTATGAGGAGGGAGTTGTTAATGAAAGGCAAATATGGAAGGTATATACTGGTAGCTGCGGGTGTAGCGAGCCTTGCGCTACTGGGAGTAGGAGCGGTAAGTGCTGGAGAAGGGTATATCCAGGGCACGAAGGTA
>JACQHT010000110.1 GCA_016198835.1 Planctomycetota bacterium
ATTATAATGCGGCTATCAGGGAGCATTGGAATTATAGCCGCAGACCCTGGATGGACTACAAACTCCCGCCGAGTCTTTCTGCCCGATTGGAGTTCTACCTCATCTCCTTGAAATAGAACCTTTTTGCCCTTATAGATTATTTCTGTCTTAAGCGTTTTTTCCAAGTTGTCTTTTCAACAAAATTGAGCCTTTTATGCACGGACAAACAAGTTTGTCCATGCCACCCTACCTTCAAGGGGCGCTGACCGCCTTTTCAACTATCCTCATGACCACAAGAATAGTGCCGATAGAAAACAGGATAATAGAACCGAGCGTTATTGGTATGCTTGGATTTTCTTTAATACTTACAAGCGCTCCTGGGGTGGTTCTTATATCGGCGAACACCACCTTGGAGCCATTAATTGTCTTTGAATTGGCTTCTCCTATCCGTAACGAGACCTGTTGCGGGGCGCCGTCTTGAGGTGTATTAACAAGGCTTACGACTGGATAACGCTGGGAAGGCGGCAGATGTAAATCTGTCAGCATAACCTCTGCGCCGTTTACACGAATGGTGTCATACATTTTAAGCTCATGCAGTGTGTCGTCAACCTTGAGCGTGATGCCCAATGGAATGGTGCCGTAATCTCGCAAAAGTATCTCCCTGGTGCCATAATCGAGGGTCACAGGTTGGTTGTAACCAAGTATATCATTAATTTCCTGTCCATCCCTTTTTACCTTCATAGTTATCTCCACCTTTTTTGGCATACCATTGGGATATGAGATTGTTTTAAGGCTTGTAATCTTCATTTCCATGTTACCCGATTTAGCCCATTCGCCTGTAACGGTAATAGGTTTTTCCATCCATGCGCCAAATCCACCGACAAGATGAGCGAGCAAGGTAATCAAAAAGCCAACATGGAGTACAGATGCACCATAAAGACTTGCCTTTTTTACGCCTCCCTTTATCTTTTTTGTTACGGAATCTAACGTACAAAAAAAGGCATTGACCCCATAAACAATAAAGCCAAAGAACATTACATAAAACCATATATGGATTGACTTCGCAGGACTAAAGAAGAATGAGATGTCCTCTCCAGAAAGGTCCTGATATGCCTCTGGAAAGAAGTTCATGAGAAGGCTTCCAATTATTAACAACCCTGTGACGGAAAACCCTGTGATTATTCCTATCTTCTGAGATTTAATTATGTAGTAAAACCTTTTCATGCTTACCTTTTAAAATCCCCCTAAATCCCCCTAAATCCCCCTTTATTAAAGGGGGACAAAGGGGGATTAAAACCTGTGGGAACTTTGCGAAAAGAAGCTTGTCCCGACATACGTTGTTAGCATAATCAAGAAGCCAATGATAGAAAGGGATGGTTTTAATCTTTTTGCTCCGCCTAAGGCTGACCAGTAATCAATATGTATACATGTGGCGTAGAAAAACCAGACGATGACAGACCATAGTACCTTCGGGTCCCAGAGGAAATAGGAACCCCATGCCACATATCCCCAGAGCCCGCCAAAAATCATTGATATGGAGAAAACTACCAATCCATATAAAAAACCATCATCAATCAACTCGGTGTAAGGGACGTTCTCTTTTCTATTTGAAAAGAACCACGCTATCCCTGCTGCCATAGAACTCGTCCACAAGGCATAACAAAAGAATGAGAGCGGAACGTGCAAGGGGTACCAAATTGTAAGCATCAGTGGAGGGGCATAGCTCAACCCCTTTGGAAATTTTAGAGATGCAAGGAGAAACGCATAACCTATGCCGTATAAAATTATCCTGTAAGTCTTACTTTCTACCCGGGAATAAATCAGGAGTATTATAAAAGTGGATGCTGCAAAGGAGGCAAAGGACTCGAATTTATTTGTCAGGGGAAAATAATCTATAGCTATTCCGCGTAAGGTAATTGATGTAAGCTGCAACACAATACCGGTTAATAAAGCAAAAAACCGCACCTTCTTGCCAAAGAATCCAAAAAACCAGTAGGTGGAGTAAACACCAAAGGCAAACCAGAAAAAAAACATTGAAAGGTCTATAAAATCTTGTGGTTCCATATTCAAAATGCAGAGTACAGGATTGTGAATTACGCAATGATAAAAAAAGTAGACAGTAAACAGTAGACAGCATACAGGACAAAACCTTTACCCTGTCTACTGTCTACTACCTACTGTCTACTTCCTTTTAAAGGCTAACTCTTTTCGATTGTGGCTTTATCCCAGAGGCTCTTAAGGAGTTCCCTTGTCTTTTGCCCCTTCATGGCGGCTTTTACCTTGTCTTTTGCCCCTTCAAAGGTTACTTCTTTCTGCCCTTCCCTTGCCGTAACCTTTATTAGATGGTACCCAAATTCAGTCTTGACGGGCTCACTTACCTCACCAATATTAAGTTTGAAGGCTGCCTCTGCAAACGGTTCTACCATTGCCCCTTTTCGAGGGAAGGCGCCAAGGTTCCCGCCATCCTCTTTAGAAGGACAATCGGAGTGCTGCTTTGCCATTTCGGCAAAATCTGCTCCATTATCGATTTCTTTCTTAATATTCTCGATTTTTTCCTTTGCCGCATCCTGTTCCTGCTGGGTCGTAAGCTTCCTGGTGTCAACAAGGATATGACTTGCCGTTACCTTCTCTTCGCTGAATCTGTCAATGTTTTTTTGGAAGTAATCTTGCAGTTGGGCATCATCTATATCCTTCTGTATGTATTGGTCTAAGGCTACCTGTAATCTTAAAGTATCCTTAAAGTGTTCTATCGTTTGCCCCTGGCTTTCGAGGAGCTCTTCAAGCGACTGGCTGGCTGTAGCAGGATTATTTTTAAGATTATTTCTAACAACTTCGAGTCCCTTGTCTATTTCTTCCTGCTTCACCTCGATGTTTTGCGTAGAAACGAAATTCTTTAAAAGCGCCTGGGTTATTAATTCGTTGAGTATCTGCTCTTTTAATTTGGGTAACATTTCCGGCTGGACAAATTGCTTATAAACATCCAGTATCTTATCCACGTCGCCTCGAAGGATTTTTTCGCCGTTTACCGTTGCGA
>JACQHT010000101.1 GCA_016198835.1 Planctomycetota bacterium
AGACGTCTTTCCTCCATAACCACGTCGCGCTCCGGGTAAAACTCACGCAGGACAAGGTTTTGCATCCTGTCCGACTCAATGAATGCCCAGAGTTCTAATTTATTTGATGGTAAACTAACATAATAATTGGTATTGTCGTTAGCAGTAGAGGCGTTGAGTCCTGTTCCACCGTACCTCAAATAGATTGACCACATCTCATCCGCAACTATATATTCTCTTTGTTTCTCAAAGAGTTTTGCCAGCTCATCTTCAATCTTTTTAATTTTTTCAGTATCAGCGCCTTTGCCTTTTGCCTTCTCCTCAATTAGTTGAAGTTCTAATTTATCTATTTTTTTGATAATCGGCTCCTCTGCTTCGTAGTCCTTTGTGCCAAACAACTTTGTGCCTTTAAACATCATGTGTTCTAAGAGATGGGATACCCCCGTAATACCGGGGTGCTCATTTACAGAACCAACTTTATAAGTTAAGATAGCAGAAAAGATTGGCACATCGTGTTTTTCAATCATAAGGACTTTTAGCCCGTTCTTCAGCACATGCTCCTTTACATCGAGCTTGAGTCCTGAACTTGTTTCAGGTTGAGCCTTTAACTGGACTGTATAGAAAAGAAGTGTAACGATAAATGTGATAATAAGACTGTACGGTCTAATACGCTTCATTTTTGTCTCCTGTTGTAACCTAAATAAGTTGCTATTTCCAAACAAAACCTTTCAATATCGCCTAAGCTACTCCTAAATACATCGTACACCTTTTCCAGGTCAATACTACAATATTCATGAACAATAATATTTCTGAAACCCACCACAGATACCATTACCTTTGCAGTTTCTTTTGTTATGACCCTATGGTTTTTTAAAACAGTAAATATTTCAGAAAGGTCGTCGGGGTGCTCCCAATCCTGGTCTGAAATTGTGTGACTCCCAATGCCAATACAGCCTTGTATTGCCAGTTGAATATTACGCAGAACAACATCCTGGACGTCAAAGTCTTTTAGAAAATCGTGGAGCGAGATTTTCTGTTTTTCCCTTAATCGGGTTAAATTATGTTTAATGCTGCTTATTTTCTTTTTTACTACAGGAATATTTACCAGATAACCTCTCCTTCATCTTTTTAATCATATTATCAAAAAAGAAATCTTCGAGGTGTTTAAAATCTAAATATTCCACAACGGTTCTTGCCTTAAAATTGGTTAAAATTGCTTTATCTGCCACGTAAACCTTTTTTCCTTCCTTAAAGATGTTAAAACGCAGTAAAAGTGGCGCATCCCTGAGTAAGACAACATCTACATTTTTTCGAAGCAGTCTCGAGAGTCTTAAAGAATAGTGTATCCGCCTTTCTGTAGATTCTTTTCTTGTTAATTTATTCTTTGTTAATACTGCAATATCTAAATCACTGGCTCTATTTTGCTTCCCCCTGGCATAGGAGCCGTATATTAGTACACCTACAACATTTGGTTCTTTCTTGAAAAAGTTCACTAATTTTGCTTTGAGGATTTTCATATCCCATCAGGATATAGATTAGAAACTATGAGATGCTTTGTCAACCATTTTTTGACTGGTCTTTGAAAAAGTAATAAAATTCCACCCACCTTAGGCGGACTGAACTTGGTTCAGCATCTCTAATAAAGTCAATGGGTTGTAAAATCCTGAAACAAGCTCAGGATGACAAAGTAGGGTTTTTTCAGAGACCTCTTTAGTATTTTTCAGCCTGCTGTAATTCCCCCCCCGTCTTAAGCAAGGGGCACCCACTTGGCACACCCTTGACATAGGGTAGGGGGGTATGGTATACTTAATGTAACAAATTGGAAAATGAAAAATATAAATTTTAAATTTACATTTTACACTTAATTACAAATATGGGGGAAAAAAAGTTTCCAAGCCATGAAGACCAACTTGCCCGGCTGAAAAGGATAGGGGGGCAGGTGCGTGGCGTACACAAGATGATTGAGGAGGGTAGATATTGTGTTGACATAATCACACAGCTTCAGTCTATTACTTCTGCCATTGCGGGGCTTCAAGAACAGATACTCCGCAGGCATCTTGAACATTGTGTTACTGATGCAATGCGGTCTGGTTCCGAAACTGAGAAGCAGGAAAAGATAACAGAAATTATCGGGATATTAAAGAATTTCAGGCGGTAACAATGCAAAAAATTTCTTATATTTTAGATGGTATGCGATGCGCTTCATGCGCCAGGAAGATTGAAGAAGCCGTAAAGGAGATTGATGGTGTAAAGGACGCTACAGTCAATTTCCTGACAAAGAGGCTGACTGTTGTCGGTGAGGTTTCTTCAAATACGATACAGAAAATCGTTGAAGACCTCGGCTATAGTATAAATCTAAGGTCAAGAGGTCAAGAGGTTAAGAGGCAAAGAGGACCTCTTTACCTTTTTGCCTCTTCCCCTCTTTACCTTTCCATCTTCCTTACCGTACCAGTTTTAGTTTTATCAATGTTTTTTCATAATTTTACATTTTCAGGTCTTGTACAATTTTTATTAACGTCTGCTGTTGTTTTCTTGCCAGGTTCAAGATTTTTTAAGAATGCTTTTGTTCAGCTTAAGCACGCTTCAGCCTCGATGGATACACTTATTGCCATGGGCTCAGGTGCTGCTTATGGGTACAGCGTATGGGGATTTTTCAGTGGTTGCCACGACCTTTATTTTGAAACTGCCGCCATGATTATAACTATCATACTGCTTGGCCATTTTCTTGAATCAAAGGCAAAGGGCATGGCAACTTCTGCAATAGAGAAGCTTATCGGCTTACAGGTAAAGACCGCTCGCCTTAGACGAGACGGGCAGGACGTTGACGTCCATATTGACGAGGTACAGGTGGGAGATTATGTTGTTGTGCGTCCCGGAGAAAGAATCCCTATTGATGGAGTAGTCATTGATGGGCAAACGGGTGTTGATGAGTCTATGCTTACGGGGGAAAGCATGCCCGTAAGTAAGTCGCCAAATAACGAAGTATGTAGTGGCACCATAAACGGCACCGGTGCCATCCTAATTGAGGCTAAAAAGGTCGGCACTGATACGGTTTTAGCACATATCGTAAAATTATTGGAGGAGGTGCAAGGCTCGAAAGCCCCAATTCAACGTATTGCAGACAGGGTATCCGCAGTTTTCGTGCCAATAGTTATTTGCATTGCTTTATTAACTGCAATTGTTCATCTTCTAATGGGTTTTTCGCTTGTTGCAGCGATTTCCCCTGCGGTTGCAGTGCTTCTTATAGCGTGTCCATGTGCCTTAGGGCTTGCAACACCAACCGCAATTATGGTAGGCACTGGAAGGGCTGCCGAGGAGGGCATCTTGATTAGAAGCGCATCTGGATTGGAGCATGCTCATAAGATAGATACACTAATCCTTGACAAGACAGGAACAATAACCAGGGGCGAGCCTGCAGTCACAGATATATACAATCCCTCTAACATTCCTGATAACGAACTCTTGCGGATGATTGCCTCCTGTGAAAGATATTCAGAGCATCCGTTAGCTAAGGCAATCCTCAGATACACGGAGGAAAGGCGGATTGAGCCGTTATACGTTTC
>JACQHT010000098.1 GCA_016198835.1 Planctomycetota bacterium
ATCTCAATGGATTTTTTTAACGATTCAATTGCTTCTACCCTCATGCCATTTTTCAAATAAGCTATACCCAAAAAGTAATAAGCACGTGGAGAGGTTTTATTAAGCTCTATGACCTTCTTAAACTCATCAATGGCTTCATCTAACATGTCCTTTTTAACATAAGTAAAACCAAGACTTGCGTGGACGGCTGCATTATCAGGGTCGCACTCAAGCGCCAGTTTGTACTCCGAGATGGCATCCTCCAACATCCCTTCCTTTAAATATGTATCCCCCCGTTCTATAGCCGATGCAGGTGAGGGTGAAAACCAGGTTTGATCCGCCTCAGGCGGATGGTTTTCATGCACAGCCTCTTCGGCAGAACCCTTTGGCAAGGAAATTATTTCGCCTTCTCCTCCCCTTTTGGAATAAGCCATCTTGAGTTCATTCGCTGCTTCGGTGTTTTGCGGGTCAATCTCAGTAGCCATCTTAAGCTCAGAGATAGCTTCGTCAACCATATCCATCTTCAGGTAAAGACTTCCAAGATGATAATGTGCCTTTGCGTAATCTGGATTAATATTGATAGACTCCTTTAACTCCGATACCGCCTGTTGGAGCATCCCCTTCTTTATGTATGCAGTCCCCAGGAAATAGTGTGCGTATGAAGAATCAGATTTAAGCTTGATGACCCTTTTATATTCTCCGATGGCTTCGTCTATCATACCTTTAGAGGTATAAGCGTATCCAAGACTTGCATGTGCCGAGGCATTAATGGGGTCGAACCCTATTAACTGCTTTAATGTGGAAATGGCTTCATTAAACATCCCTTTTTGTAAATAGAGGTCGCTAAGGTTAATATACGCCTCTTTATAAATGGGGTTAATCTCGATAGCCTTCCTGTATGAGGCAATGGCTTTATTAAGGTCAAATCCTTCGCCATATTTTATTCCTGATTCATTACGCTCATAAATACTGCCAAGGGTATAATATGCCTTTGCAAAGGATGGGTTAGACTTTATAGTTTTTTCAAGCTCCGCTACGGCCTCGCTTCGCATACCCTTCTTCAAATATGCTGTTCCAAGGAAATAATGGGCATACGGTGAATCTGGCTTAATCTCTACTACCCTCCTATACTCCTTGACGGCATCATCTATAGCCCCTTTTTTCAGATAAGCAAAGCCGAGACCTGCATGTGAGCTTGCATCATCGGGACTAATCCTTATAGCCTCTTTATATTCAACAACTGCATCACCCAGCAAACCCTTCTTAGTGTATATTTCCCCAAGGCTATTGTGTGCCTCTACAAGGTTTGGGTCAATCTTCAACGCACTTTTAAATTCAGCGATGGCATCATCGAGGTTACCCTTGTGGAGGTGATTGACGCCAGTTCTGTAATGACTTAAGGCGTCATCTTTGGCAATGACAGAGGAAGTGACAAAGACATTAAAAACAAAAAAGGCTGTGGAAGATAATACAGCCAGTTGTTTAATCATATAATATAGCCAATAGTCAAAAGGTAAAAAGAAAGATAAGAAGTTGGGAAGTTGGGAAGATAGGAAGTTGAGAAGCTGGAAAGGCTTGTCTTAACTTCCCAAGTTCCTAACTTCCTAACTTCCCTATCCCCTATTTCCTAATGCCTTGCCGGGAGGCCGTTATATCTGCCATTACTGCCTGTTTGACAACCTCTCTGCTCTCAAGAAACCTCCAGCAAACGCTATCGCCCACATCATTGTGCCAGAACAACCTCGTTTCGTCTCCCAATTGTGAGATAATAAAACCGTGTCCGAGATGCTCCTGATTCTTTGTAATGCCAAGAAGGGCTGTAAAGTCCACTTCTGTCAGGTCCTTTATCCTTCCATACGTCAGAGGACCCGCATGTTTCATATCAAAATAACCAAGTGTATTCTGGCTCGGATTATAATTGCTTAAACTCCCAGCATCTATCATATCGCCATTCATATTTATATATCTCCCCCGCCATGACGGGTCAAGAACCTATGTACAAAGGCACAAAATACAATGTGCTAAATACTAAAGTGTACATGATTACAGAATCTATAACAAATAACTGCTTATTTACAATCTCTTCGTCTGAAGCCACACAAACCCAGAGGCAAATTGCCCCAGAAATGGTAATTCCTATTGCCAGTGCGGCACCGACGGCTGATGCAATAACTGTAACAACTGCAAAACCTACAGAAAGATTAATCGGGGAATTGACCGGAATGGTGTACTTTACAAAGAATTTATTTACGGCAATGACTATGATTGCAATAGTACAGATGATACAAACATTTGTTAAACGTTGGTTTGTTAAGGCGTTTAGTCCTAAACCTAAACGACCCTTCATTACTATTGACACAATGGCAGAAATTCCAAACATTGCAAGAAAGGTTACTATATCTATAGCTATAACTGTTGGTTTTTTCACTATACGCCACTCCTTTCTTAAGTTTTATTTCTGAAATATTTTCGGTCGCTGTTTAAGTATACACAACTTGCAGTTTAAATCAAGAGAATTTAAGGTAAGCTTGTTGCGAAATAGGGTTTTGAGGGCAAAAAGCAAGCTGCCCCCCTTAGGCTGGTGTGCCGGGACTTGCTTATCTCCTTATACATTAACATCCTGTCTTTGTCATGCCATGTCGGCATGACATGGTACGTTATAACCATAAAAGGGATTCCGTATTCTTTGATAGAAAGCTTTAAGCTATCAATAGCGGGGACGGTTCCTTTCGTGATCATATTGATATTACATAAAAAAAGAGGTCGTATGGGGGATTAAGGAAGGCGATGGGGTTACTCGTCCCACAGAAAAAAGTAGGGGCGTATTATAATACGCCCCTATGAATGCTGTAATCTCGGTATAAACACTACCATTCTAAGCGATAGACCATACTGGCTAACTATCTACACTGAAAGTCATTGCCATTTACGCTACCACCCGCAACAATTACGGTTTGTGTATCACTGCCTTTACACTTCTTTACCTTTATTTTG
>JACQHT010000103.1 GCA_016198835.1 Planctomycetota bacterium
GCAATATCCTGCACCTCTCCCCGTTGATAATTATGGGCAAGGATTATTGCATTACGCCTCTTCTTTAATTCCTTTATCTTTTCTACGAGCTTGTCTGTCAATACTGCTCCTCTTTTATCGTTACCCCCTCCCTCACCCTCCCCCCTTGAGGGGGAGGGATGGGATAAGGGGTGCTTCCTTTACAAATAGATTCGCTCACTACGAAATTATATAGTAGCAAATAAATACGTTTTTGTGCAAACTTTTTTTCAAGAAAGGTAAGGAAATACTCTTTACAATAAATACCTGTGTTGATATAAATAGATAAAGAAGAGGGGGTAACAATGGATGTCTTGCAGGCAATAAAGGCACGCAGGAGCGTACGAAGGTTTCTTCGCAAGGAAATTTCTAAAGAAATACTGGATACATTTGTGGATGCCATTATCTGGGCACCAAGCGCGGGAAATCTGCAAAGCAGGGAGTTTTATTTTGTATTTAATCAACAGATTAAGGAAAGGCTTGTGGATGCCGCATGGGGACAGGATTTTATTGCACAAGCGCCCTTATGTATTGTTGGTTGCGCCGACTTGCGTATAAAAAATCATTATGGCAGTAGGGGCTCTGAGTTGTATACTATTCAAGATGTTTCCGCAAGCATTCAAAACCTCTTACTTGAGGCACAGGAGCAGGGGCTTGCAAGCGTATGGGTTGGAGCCTTTGAGGAGGCAGAGGTCTCGGAAATCCTGAATCTTCCGAAATATTTAAGACCCATTGCTATTGTGCCTATCGGCTATGCCGCAGAGTCACCTCTTCCACCAAAAAGGGTAAAAAAGGAAGATGCCGTCATTATAGTAAAGTAGGGGCACGTTGCAACGCGTCCCTACCTATCATAGGAGAACTAAATGCACTTTCCAGAATACCGTCCAAGACGTATGAGGAGAAATGAGAACCTTAGAAGACTTATAAGAGAGACTACTTTAACTGTGGATGACCTTATCATGCCGCTTTTTGTCAGACCTGGCAAAGGCGTAAAGAATGAAATTTCCTCTATGCCTGGAAACTACCAGTTTTCAGTAGATAAGCTAACTGAAGAGATAAAGGAAATTGCAGGACTCGGAATCCCTGGCGTTATCCTCTTCGGTATTCCCGAAAAGAAGGATGATATGGGAAGCGAGGCATATTCAAAACAGGGGATTGTTCAACAAGCTATCAAGGCGATTAAAGCGGAGGTTCCTGACATTCTCGTTATTACCGATGTATGCATGTGCGAATACACAACACATGGCCATTGTGGCTATGTAAGACAAAAACATGAAGTGAAGAAAGCGAATCTAAAGGGTAAGTCAATCCCCCTTTCTCCCTTTAATAAAGGGGGTAGGGGAGATTTTGAGGTTGACAACGACCAGACCCTGATACTTTTGGCAAAAGAGGCGCTTTCTCATGCAGAGGCAGGTGCAGATATTGTTGCGCCAAGCGATATGATGGACGGTCGAGTAGGAGCGATAAGAAAAATATTAGACGAGAACGGATTTGAACACATCCCCATTATGTCTTATGCGGCGAAGTATGCCTCTGCGTTTTACGGACCCTTCCGCGATGCTGCTGAATCACCACCAGCATTTGGCGACAGGCGTTCCTACCAGATGGACCCTGCAAATACCTTAGAATCCTTACGAGAGGTTACAATGGACATCAATGAGGGGGCTGACATTGTGATGGTTAAGCCAGCGCTTTCGTATTTAGATATAATCAGGCACGTAAAAGATGCCTTTGATTATCCTGTGGCTGCTTATAGTGTAAGCGGTGAATTTTCAATGGTGAAGGCGGCGGCAGAAAAGGGATGGCTTGATGAAAGAGCCGTTGCCATGGAAATTCTTACGAGCATAAAGCGCGCAGGCGCCGACATGATTCTAACCTACTGGGCAAAGCATGCAGCGCGCTGGCTTGGCGAGAGATAGAGAGCGAGGCAACATCTTTACCATGCCTTTGGCTCTGAGCCAGCTAAGAGCCTTTTTATGTTGGACTTATGGCGGATGATAACGATGAGGGATATGAGTAAAGTAAATGCCGTAAGATACTTTCCACTCCCAAAGGGGTCAGACTCAAGTATAATTATTGCAATAAATAAAGCTAACGCTCCAGCTATCGAGCCGAGCGAAATAAATCGGAAACACAAAACAATTACAACCCACGTTACTACTGCAATTAGCAATGCGATGGGGGCTAACCACAAAAACACCCCGCAACTTGTTGCTACAGCCTTACCGCCCTTAAAGCGCAAATAGATTGGGAATACGTGGCCGAGGATGGCTGCCAACCCGCAGATTACCATCGGAAAAGGATGATCAAAAAGCTTAGATGCAAAATAAACAGGTACGAATCCTTTTGTAAGGTCAAGGATATATACGGCAACACCGTAACCCTTGCCGAGCACCCTTGCAACATTCGTCGCCCCGATGTTTCCACTGCCGTGCTGGCGAACGTCAATACCCTTTAACCTCGCAATGATATAACCAAAAGGGATGCTTCCTATAAGGTAGGAAATGATAGGCGCTAAAATGTTTAGAAGTAAGTTTGTCATAGTGGAAAATTGGGAAAATAGGGACACATCCCATTTATTGAGCGGAAGTACGAAGAAAAGGGTAAGCAATAAATGGGATGTGTCCCTATTTTCATAAAAATCCTTTTTCAAGTATTGAGACGGTGATGTACGTTCCTGTGCCTGCGTGGCTGTGGATGGCGCCACGCTTTGCGTTCTTTATCTGCAATTTGTCGTTACCAAGATGTTTCTTTATTGTGCCCTGCAATTGCCATAAGGCAAAAACCGCCTGCATTAGCCCTGTTGCTCCTACAGGATGCCCACAGGCTAAGAGTCCACCGGATGGGTTTACAGGGATTGTACCCTTCTTTGGCAAATCTATCCCATAGTCTATTCCTTGGATAAATGGATGTCCTTCCTCAACGAATCTTCCGCCTTCGCCGTACTTGCACAGCCCCATATCTTCATACGTCTGGATTTCTGAGGATGTGTAAGCATCGTGGAGTTCTATAAAATCCAGTTCTTTAATCGGGTTTTTTATGCCAGCCATTTCGTAAGCAAGCTTGGATGCCATCCTTCCACCACGGAATGAGTGGACGCCCGGATACTTGAGCTGTTTATAGTCTTCTTCTTTTTCGTGTGGCAAAAGTATTACCTCGCCGTGAGGCCTGTCTGCCATTCGCATTGCGTCCGTACCGCATCCCACACCGATAATCTTCACAGGCGTATTTGTCAATTTTTTTGCTACTTCTTCAGATGCAAGGATTGCTACGGCTGCCCCATCGGACATGGTACAAATATCGAGCATGGTTAAAGGCGTTGATACCATTGGGGAAGACCTTACATCGTTAATAGTGAGACGCATTGGGCTCTGTGCATAGGGATTGTACTGAGCATTGCCATGATTCTTAATCGAGACCATTGCTAACTGCTCAACCTTTGTGCCAAATTCGTGGATATGCCTCTGCACCATCATTGCGTAGTATCCCGTGTAAAACCCTCCGACTGGATAATCGAAGTTGGTATCAGACGCATGAGCTATAAACTCGTTTCCCTTCCAGGTGTTAACCCTCGACATTGTCTCAAATCCAAAGGCAACACAAACATTCATCCTGCCTGATGCAATGGCTTCCCATGCTGCCTGGAAACACAATCCCCCCGTAGCTCCACCACCCTCTATTCTTTTTGATGGTTTTGGGCACAACCCGAGATAATCCTGCACCATACTTGCGGCTTTCAGTTGACGGGTGAAATGGTCAGAAAAGTATGAACCAACACTGCCATCAATCATCTTAAGGCTCAAATCTGGTATCTCATTCATGGCATAATCAAAAGCCTCTTTGACCATGAGCCTGAAATCCTTGTCTGGATGTGCCTTCTTGAATTTAGTGATACCGCCAGAAATCATATAAACTGGACGCATGCAAGCCTCCTGTTAGTGGCGAGTGGCAAGGTGATAGTGACGAGTGAAGGAGATTGCTTCGCTTTGCTCGCAATGACATTTCCTGACTAACACCTTACCACTCGTCACTTTGCCCTGTTTTACTTTACTTCCTCAATAATGAACTTATCATCCTTTTTCTTCAAGTAGCCCATATTTATTTTAGGGTCGTGCTCGAACAGGAGCAGCCAGTTTTCTTCAAAGGCCTGGGGTAAGAGACGCTTTTTTTGCTCCAGGGTTTCCAGCGGGAATAAATCATATCCCATTATATATGGATAAGGTAGGTGTGCAACGGTTGGAATTAAGTCGGCAAGATAAAAGGCTGTTTGCCCTTCAGAGCATATCTTAATACAACAATGAAATTGTGTGTGGCCACCGGTTCTAATTAGCGAGACGCCCTTCACTATTTCTATTTCGTCTCCCTCTACGAGTTCCAAGTTGCCAGAGTCCCAGAGCGGCAAATAATCCTCCTGTATGTAGCTTCCTTTAGTTCTTTCGTTGACGTTCAGGGCATCCTCCCATTCACCTTTGTGAATAAAATATTTAGCGTTGGGAAAGGTTGGGATAATCTTTCCGGCGTCATCAAATGTAGTATCGCCACCGCAGTGGTCAAGGTGCAGATGTGAATTTATCACGATATTAATGTCTTCGACTGAAAACCCATGGTTACTTAAAGACTTTCGCAACGAAGGGTTGTTTTCAATCCCGTACATTTGACGGAGCTTTTCGCTGCACTTTGTGCCTGTGCCAGTGTCAATGAGGATGTTATATTTTGAGGTTTTAATAAGCGGGCAATTAAGCCCCATATAAATTCTATTTTTCTCATCGGGTGAACAAACCTTTTCCCAGAGTATCCTGGGAACGACTCCGAACATTGCCCCGCCATCGAGCCTTATAAAACCATCCGTTGTAGGGTATATCTCAAATTTGCCAAGTTTCATGATTTCTTAGGCGAAGTACGAGTGCTCTTCTTATAAAGATATTTATCGTGGTTTACTGAACCCTTTTTTATCCCACTACTTCCAAGACCTACGATGCGAAAAAGGGGGTCCTTTTTGAAATCTTCCATGCGCATAGGTTTTTTCTTCTGTCCTTTGTTCATAAATTTCCTTTGTAGTTACTATCTGAGACCTCTGAAAAAGTACGTTTTTGTTACCCCGAACTTGTTTCGGGGTCTCATAAGTTCTTGATTTTTTTAGATGCTGAAACAAGTTCAGCATGACATATTGTGCAATTTTATGACTTTTTCAGAGGTCTCTATTTCATATTAAGTTCCCGCATCTTTAGCTGGAGGCTTTGCCTGTGCATGCCGAGGAGTTCGGCGGTACGGCTGATGTTGCCGTTGTTTTCCTCTAACCTTTTCTTTATAAAATTTCTTTCAAAGCACTCCACTGCTATTCTTTTAGCATCTTTAAAGGGGAGCATATAGTTTATCTCAATTGTCGAGGTCATCTGAGCGTCCTTGCCAGTAATTTCGTCGGGAAGGTCGTGTAGTTCCAGTGTTTCGCCGCTTGCCAAAACGACTGCGCTTTCGATGGCGTTACGGAGCTGACGGATGTTGCCGGGCCAGTTATATTTTATAAGAGCCTTTGCTGCATCATTTGATAGCCATTTTACATTCTTTTTATGTTTTTCGGCAAACACTTGCAGGAAACGATTTGCAAGCAGCGGGATGTCCTCCTTGCGATGTCGAAGCGGTGGTAACTGTATTTCTACGACCTTTAGTCTGTAATAAAGGTCATCCCTGAATCTTCCCTCTTTAATTTCTTCCATAAGGTCTCTGTGTGTGGCGCTGATTACGCGAACGTCCACTTGTAGCGTTTCAGTACCTCCCAGCCTTTCAAACTTTTGCTCTTGCAGGACTCTGAGCACCTTTGATTGGGTATTAGGGCTCATGTCTCCAATCTCATCAAGGAAGATAGTGCCTTCGTTGGCAAGTTCAAATTTACCGAGACGTCTCTCTGTTGCGCCAGTAAATGCACCTTTTTCATGTCCAAAGAGTTCGCTTTCAATAAGTGTTTCTGGCAGGGCAGCACAGTTCATTATAACGAGCGACTTATCTCTCCGTTTGCTTCGCCTGTGAATTTCCCTTGCCACGAGTTCCTTACCGCTACCACTTTCACCTTGAATCAGCACGGTAACATCCGTTGCTCCTACCTTGTCTATCCTGTTAAAGACGTCCTTCATTATTGCAC
>JACQHT010000104.1 GCA_016198835.1 Planctomycetota bacterium
ACAGATTTACAGTCTGTCCCCTTTGGCCACTCGGGAATCTCCCCATTTCCAATGCGGAATTCGGAGTGCAGATTGCGGAACAATGCCGAATGCGAGGTAATTCCGCATTCCAAAGTCCGCACTCCGCATTTGGCATATGGAGCTAGCGGGGGGATTCGAACCCTCAACCTGCTGTTTACAAAACAGCTGCTCTGCCCTTGAGCTACGCTAGCGGAAAACAGTTTATTTTATCATTCCTAAAAAGTTTTTCAAGGATAAAAATTATTAATGTAAGCTACGTTTGGAAATATCCCTACTACATAGATTTTACTTGATTTAGGTAACCTTCGTAATTTCGACTTGTTTCGAGGATGTGGTCTCCGCCAAACTTTTCCATAAATGCCCTTGCAATCTCAAAGGCTACTGCTGCCTCTCCCACAACGGATGCGGCAGGGACTGCGCAAACATCGGAACGTTCAGCGGCGGCAATTTGTGGTTCTTTTGTCACAATATCTACCGATTTAAGCGGCTTTTTCAGCGTGGGGATAGGTTTCATGGCTGCTCTGACGATAATTGGCTGACCGTTAGATATGCCTCCTTCGATACCCCCTGCATTATTCGTTAGCCTCTGAAATCCGCCTGAAATAGAAATATCCGTCTCTGCAGCATCATAAACAATTTCGTCATGAACCTCTGAACCAGATTTTTTTGATACCGCAAACCCAAGACCGATTTCTACGCCCTTTATAGCCTGTATAGACATTAAAGCCTGCGCCAGCCTTCCATCGAGTCTTGTATTCCACTGCGAGTAGCTTCCAAGTCCTGGTGGGACGTCAAATGCCATTACCTCAAAAACGCCTCCCACTGAATCACCATCTTTTTTAGCCCTATTAATCTTTTCAATCATGTCTTTCTCTGCTGTTTTATCAAGGCAATATAATTTACTTTGGTCTCGTATACTACGCATCTTTTCTGGTTCGCATAAACTTGTCCCTGCCTTCAAGCAGGGAATAACCCTGCTTTTTATCCCGCCTATTTCTTTAACATATCCTAACACTTCGATGCTAAAAAAACCTAAAAGCATCTTTGCCAATGCACCAGCGGCAACCCTTGCGGCGGTTTCTCTTGCGCTTGCCCTTTCGAGTATGTTACGTGCATCCACCTGATTGTATTTCATCACCCCAGCCAGGTCCGCATGCCCTGGCCTTGGTCTTGTTAGCGCTGGAAGACGGTCTATACTATAATCACTATTCTTTATCCTCAAACATATAGGGCTGCCGAGGCTCATGCCTTTTCGAGTACCGGAGAGGATTTCGACCTCGTCATGTTCAATTTGCATTCTTGCGCCCCTGCCAAAACCTCCTTGACGACGCTTGAGCTCTTTATTGATTCCGCTTGTCTCTATTAAAATACCCGCAGGAAACCCTTCTATTATAGCAATAAGGCATTTGCCATGCGATTCACCTGCCGTTCTGAATTCCAGCATGAATAATTATCTCCCCCAATTAAAGGTAAAAAAGGTAAAGAAGATTCTGTTTTAAATCTTTTTGTCTTTTAGCCTCTTACAAGTATATCGTATTTAACTTGATATGAACTTGTCAAGAGCTTTTTAACTGGGCGCTGAAAAACTATTGCCTTGTTTAACTCTTTTATTTATAAAAAGAATGGGGTTGTTAAATTTAGGGGAGGCTATATTTTTCCAACAATAAATTAGATAAAATCGGTCAGCCTTTTTCAGAGACCTCTTTGAGGAAATGGGTTTTCCACCCGTTAAGGGTGGACTAAGAGTGGAAAACAGGGATTAACCCCGCTCCTCCTCATGAACTGGGAAGAAGAATAAAAAAGGGCAGGAGAACTCACCTGCCCTTTTAAAAAACGATTGCTTTTGAATGGCGAGCAAAGCCCACCCTGTCACTTAAAAGCTATCTGCCAGTGGTGCACAAGTAAACTCGTGTGAACCATCGCTCGATATGTTATTAAGTGAACCTGGGGCAACGGCATCGGAAACGGGGTCGCCAGGATTTCTCCTGCTTACAGCAAAATCGCAGGTACCATTAAACTGGGAAGTATTATTCTTAATCTGTGTTCCACCTCCGCCCCCGGCTCCACTAAGCGCATTATTCTCAATGCCTTCAGCAGTGTTTAGCTGGGCAAAATTGCTATCAATAACGTTGCCTCCATGGGTTATATCCCCCGTTGTTCTGTCGCCATTATCCCCATCAACGTCAATACCATCGATACCATTTTCTGCCACCTCATTGTTTGATATCGTATTAAAATCGCCGTAAACATTTATCCCATCGCCTATATTGCCAGTGGCAGTATTTCCATCTATTGTATTTTCATTTCCATCTATATCAAACCCGTGCTCTCCAAAATGGCCATTGTAAGTAGACACATTTTCAGAAACAAGATTCTTATTGCCAGTGACACGAATGCCGTCCATATTGTTACCATCAGAGGTATTACCAGACGTGAAGGTAGGACTATCAGGGTCCTTTCCTACTACGTTTTTGTTCCCAACAACGAGAATTCCAGTGGCGCTAAATGATAGTGATGTATAATTATCGCTTATTGTATTGCTATTCCCGTGGACATCAATCACATGGCTACTTATCTCTGAACATACATTATTACTAATAACATTGTCATCCCCGCCAACCCCGATAGCATTAGCATTAACATCAATAATGCAGGAACGAACCAAATTACTATCTAAGATACTCCCATTTCCACCATACAAAATACCGATACCGTAGCAATCCAGGACCTCATTTTCGGTAATGGAATTTACGTCCCCCTCGACTGATATGCCCATACCGTTGTAGATAGATTGGACCTTGTTCAGTCTGATTGACTTATTCGACCCGTTTACTCTTATCCCATCGTTTCCGAAGGAATTGACTTCATTTCTGTCTACAGAGTTGTATTCTCCGGATACAATAAGTATCCCATAATCTGTGCCTGAGGATAGTTTGTTCTTGACAATATCATTAAAATTAGAATCCGCTGGGAGCGCTATCCCAACACCCCTGTTAGACCTGACCACATTTCCCTCTATTCTGTTCCCAGAACTTCCCGTAAAAACAATTCCATCCTGTGCATTAGCCATCACGTCGTTACTTTTCACCTCATTATGGTCACCTGAAAGGGTTATGCCTGTCTCATCATTGCGCAGGGAGCTGTTTTTATAAATACTATTATTGTCTCCGGTTACCACAATCCCGTAGGCATCTGAACCAACGCACTGATTCTGGTAGATTGTGTTATTGCTACCTTCCACGTCTATCCCACCGAGGCGATTCCCCAAAATCTTGCAGGATTCTACTTTCATATTGTTGCCTTTAAGTTTTAACCCTGCGTCAAAGTTGGAAACAATATAGCAATCCTCTATTACGGTGTCGTCATTACCACCTTCGGACAGGACACCCTCATTTTTTGAGAGACGCAAGGTCAGCCCAATAATTTGAACGCCAGTTACGCCAGCACTAATTGTTATGGCTGGGCCCCCACAATCGTATGCTAATATCGTTGGTCTATTCTTTTTCTTTCCCTTCTTAAGGCCCACCAATTTTATCTCATTTGTGGAAATAGTCACGCACTCCAAATAAGGGTTTCCACCCTTAATCTTTATTGTATCCCCAGGGACTGCAACGCTTACAGCCTGCTGAATCGTTGGATAATCGTTAGGAACATTTATGGTTTCTGCATAAAGATGAGGTGAAACTGAGAATGCAGAAATGGCGAATAAAAAGGCTATTAAAACAAACC
>JACQHT010000100.1 GCA_016198835.1 Planctomycetota bacterium
AGCAGGAAAAAATCCATTAACACAGCCAACGGACTCCAAAATCAGCGCTAATACCCAAACAGAAACAAAGCCGGAGATTGTGAAAACCGATACATCCAACCCCCCAATACAACGTGCTGACGTTAAGCATTATGTAGAGACGCAAGATGTTGCGTCTCCACATAAAGAAGAAATCAAAACAGTTGACTTGTCATTACCGAAAGGAAAACTTACACCAGATGAGCAGCATAAGAATTTACCTACAAATCCCATTACTAACCTGTCTGCTGTCGCACAGGCAAATGACTCGCCCTTGAGCGAAGCGAAGGGACAGAATGCCGGTATTAGTACATTAGCACTTGATGGGTCTGCCAGTCAATCCGCTAAAGACGTCTCGAAGATGAGCAACCCACAGCAAATTCCCGAATCACACTACAATAACATAATAGAACAAATTGCACAAAAGGTACGATTATATCTGCGGGAAGGAAGGTCAGATATAAGATTAAGGCTCGAACCTCCGGAGTTAGGGCACATAAAATTAAAATTCTCTGTTACAGGAAACAGATTAGAGGCAAGCATTGAGGTAGAGAACCTAAATGTAATGCGTGCAATCGAAAGGGACATCCCACGCCTCAAGGAGTCCATTTCATCCGCAGGGATTGACGTGGGAAGGTTAGATGTATTATGCCACGAAGGAAATGATGGTTATCACAAACCATACTTTGCACAGCACACTGACCCTAAAATACAAAGCCCAACAGAAGAAGATACTGATATCGAAAGTGTTGAAAAAGCGGATAAAGGGTTGACCATAACTGGCATTAATAATGCATTGGATATTGGTAGAATTGATTACATTGTATAAGGCTTGTCCTGAACTTATTTCAGGAAGGGAGGTATAAACTATGAGCAGCCTTGTAAATAGTATAGGTAACACGGAGTTCGGTAATGAATTCATGAAACTACTCATGATACAATTGCAAAACCAGGACCCGCTTGACCCAGTAAATGATAAGGAGTTTCTTGCCCAGTTGGCTCAGTTTAGCTCCTTAGCCGAACTTACCAAGCTTAACGTATCATTCTCCCAGGCGCTTCAGATACAGCAGCTAAACGAGGCACGGGGACTGATTGGTCAAAACATAACGTTTAGAGATACGGACTCCGGAAACTCACTTTCGGGACTGGTTGATGGCGTAAAGATTGGAAACAATGGAGCAATAATGCTGCTGGTGAGCGGGCAGGAAGTGCCGTTATCAAATCTTGAAGGAGTCTCGTACTATTAAACTTTATCTTAAAAAGAAGGAGGTGACAACCTTTAAATTTTAGATTTTAGATTTTGGACTTTAGAATTTAGATTTTGGAATTTAGATTAGGAGGTATGAAAAATGCTTACCGCATTATATTCGGGTATTTCTGGTCTGCGTTCGCATCAAACTTTTCTGGATGTCGTTGGAAATAACATAGCGAACATTAATACCCCGGGCTTCAAGGAATCACGCGTCAGATTTGCCGATTTACTATCACAGGATTTGACTTCAGCCGCCGCTGGCAATCCAGCGCAGGTTGGTCTTGGCGTTCGAGCTGCTGGTATAGATAAGAATTTCTCCCAGGGCTCAGTAATGCAAACGGGAAATGTGTTTGACTTGGCGCTTGGGGGCGAAGGTTTCTTCGTCCTTAACGATGGCAATCAGGACTTCTACACCCGTGCAGGCGCTTTCCATGCAGATGCCGATGGAATTTTAGAGGATTCCGTATCGGGCTATAAGGTCATGGGCTACGCTATTACCGATGACATTAAAGCCAACAGTACAAGCGCCATTCAAGTGCCATACAACCAGCTCATTCCAGGAAAGGCAACTGCATTAATAAACAATGTAGGCAACCTGAGTGCAGAAGCAGCCGAGGACGATACCCATGCTTCTTCAATTGATGTGTTTGATTCACAGGGAATAAAGCATACCTTGACCTTGACATTTACAAAGACCGCTACAGCTAACACATGGGACCTTGCCGTAACCAGCGCTGAAATTCCTGATCCCGTTACTAGTGGAACTATCGCTGGAATAGAATTTAACAACGATGGCTCACTTAAAGATGCAGGTACAGGAACCATCGAGGTAGATTTTGGTCTCGATGCGCAAACGATTGCTATGAATTTAGGAACTATTGACGGATTTGATGGTCTGACCCAGCTTGCAGGAACTTCTACTGCAGCAGTTGAAAGCCAGGATGGTTACGAGGTAGGGAATTTTAAATCAGTCTCAATTGCCACTGACGGCACGCTCTCTGCCCTTTACACAAATGGTCAAAGCAAGTCATTTGCGCAACTTGAACGGGTTGTTTTTAATAACCCAAACGGCCTCGAACAACAGGGAAATAACTTCTTCAGCAGTAACAGGCAGGTTACAGGAGAACCAATTTCGGCAGTAACTCAGTCAGGGCGTGGAGGCAACGTCATGAGCGGCACCCTTGAGAACTCCAACGTGGATATAACGAGGGAATTGACTAACCTGATTATTGCACAGAGGGGTTTCCAGGCAAACAGCCGAACGATTACCACCAGCAACCAGGTCTTACAGGAAATAATGCAGATTATATAATTAGTCACCAACCCAACGTAGGGGCGGGGTAACCCCGCCCCTACTCTACTCCGTGTATCCCCTCTAAAGAGTCGAAGATCCGCCTTAGGCGGGAGGGGGTTAAGGGGTGTGTATGTTCTCCCCTCTATCAATAGGCAGGGTAGCACGGACAAACTCTGTTTGTCCGTGTGTAGCGTGTTGGAAGGCACGGACAAATGAATTTG
>JACQHT010000099.1 GCA_016198835.1 Planctomycetota bacterium
AGCAGAAGAGGAGAGAAAACCCTGTGTACTTACTAGACGTTCGGCTGAGCAGTTCGACCCTGAGCTCACTGCCGAAGGGTTCAGGTCGAAGCCAAATGAAAGCTTTACGTAATCGCCAACAACAAATTTTTTAGCCTCCTGCTCAGAAAGTGAAAGTATAGCAAAATTTTTGACAACAAACACCTCTGCACCCTCTGATTCAAAGAGTAATGCCTTTTTGGGTATTATTAACGCATTCGCATGTTGTTCAGTGATAGTATAAACCGACGCAAACATGCCAGGCCTGAGAGGAGAGCCTTCTGTATATTCAATTTCTATGGTTACTTTTATAGTTCCGCTTTCGGGGTCAACTACCGGGCTAATCATCTTTACCACGCCGTTAAATTGTAATCCCGGAAGCGATTCAATGGTTATAATAGCGGGCTGTCCCTCTTTAAGCTTGCTCAGGTCTTTTTCAGGTACATGAATCCTTGCAAGCAGCGGGTTAAAGTTTGCTACTGCAAAGACCTTCTGATTCTTTTGCACCACATTTCCCACCTCAATTACCCTACCAACAACTATACCAGTTATTGGAGATGTTATAGTATTGTATGTATATTCAAGGTTTTTCCTTTCGTAATCCACCATCGAGGTTTCATATTGCAGCCTGCTTTCGTCAAGCTGTTCTTTGCTGGTGATTTTATCCTCGTATGTACCCTGGGAGCGTTCGTATATCATTTTGGCATTTTCGCACCTTATCTTCGCATCTTTAAGGGCAAGGAGTGATTCTGTCTCGTCAAGTTTTGCAAGCGCCTGACCTTCAGCCACTTTTTGTCCTTCTTCGACAAGTATCTCCTTTACTTGTCCAGAGGTTTTTGTCATTATATCAACCTGTTTCTCTGCCTCAATTGTGCAATTGATGAGTAAGTAAGTGTTTATATCCTTTTTTTTAACATGAGCAACCTCTACCGGTATTGCAGCTTTCTGGGGTAAGGAAGCGTTAGCTTCCCTGTTAAGCCCGGTCAAAGCCGATTCAAGAATAATTAATAAAGGTATAACAATTATGTTTATAATACCCGGTTTAGACATGTTCTTCTCGCCAAAAATATTAAACATACATTAATTTTAGCATATAACCCGCATAAAGCAAGGAGTAAAACTTATTTAAGCTGTGCGTAATGAGCTATGAGCAATGAACTACGAGCTAAATTGCCTTGCTTTTTTGGCATGCTGTGCGTATAATTATTTTATCATGGAAATTGTAATTTATCCTGCACCTGTATTAAGATTAAAGGCTAAACCCGTAGAGGAGATAGATGATACTGTTTCCCAGCGTGCTGAGGAGATGCTGGAATTGATGTATGAGGCAAAAGGAGTGGGTCTTGCTGCGCCGCAAATAGGCTGGTCTAAGCGTCTAATCGTCAAAGATGTTGCAGGCGAGAAGATAGACGACAAGGTTTTTATAAATCCAGTTATCATTGAGGAAAAAGGAGAGGTTATAGAAGAAGAGGGCTGCTTAAGTTTTCCGGGTGTATTAGGAAAGGTAATGCGCGCTGAGCAGGTGGTGGTAATTGCTTACAACCTGAAAGGCGAGAGGCTCGAATTTGAAGCTGTAGGATTGGATGCTCGTGTCTGGCAGCATGAGATTGACCATATTGATGGACGCCTTTTTATTGATAAGATGAGCCCTGCAAGCCGATTGGCCGTTTCAGGGCGATTAAAAGAACTCGAACGAGAATACCAAAAACGGCAGTCAAGTTATCAGATATCAGCACCAAGTAAGCTGAAAGCTGATGTATGAACATAGTTTTTTTGGGAACATCTGACTTTGCTGTGCCCAGCTTGCGTTCTTTGGCAGCCTCTAAGCACAAGATTTTGGCAGTGGTTACGCAGCCCGACAGGCCAAAGGGAAGAAGCAGCCAACCCTGCCCGTCTCCTGTTAAAGCGGTCGCCGATGAATACGGTTTGCGTGTAATTCAACCTGAAAATGTTAATCATCCAGAAACTGTTTTACTATTGGAGGAGACGCGTCCCGATATTATTATAGTAGTTGCTTATGGTCAGAAGCTTTCCCAGCAAATTTTATCTATACCTAAATATCAATGTATCAATATACACGCCTCCTTACTCCCGAGGTATCGGGGTGCAGCGCCTGTAAATTGGGCAATCATAAACGGGGAGGATGTTACAGGGGTAAGCATTATAATAATGGGAGAGCGAATGGATACTGGCGACATTATCGCCCAGCGCTCATTATCAATATACCCTCATGAAACCGCAGGTGAATTAGAAAAACGTCTCGCCCCGTTGGGCGCCGAAGTTTTACTATTTGTACTGGAACAACTTGAGAAAGGCACTGTAATTTCCAAAGCGCAGGATGATGCTAATGCAACCTATGCGAAAAAGTTAAAAAAAGAAGACGGCAGGATAAATTGGAACCAGGATGCAAAGAGGATACACAATTTCGTCAGAGGGATGACGCCTCGTCCATGCGCATATACATATCTTTCTAAGGCAGATAAAAAAATTAGAATAATTATTTTGAAAACAGAAATAGGCACTGTGTGGCATGGACAAACTTGTTTGTCCGTGAAACCACAGCCTGGTGATGTCATTGACATCTCAGCTAAAGGGATAAACGTGGCAGCAATTGATACAGCTGGTGCTGACTTCGTTCCAAGTATCTTGATTACCATGCTACAGCCCGAGGGTAGGCGGTTAATGAGCGCAGCAGAATTTATTCGAGGGCATAGTATTAAAGTAGGAGACCATTTCAACTCTATACCATAAGTAGCAGTGGCGGATTAACCCGCCACATAATAAAAATAAAGGGGAGAACTTATAGCTATGGAAGTGCTTGATAAGAAATTTGTATC
>JACQHT010000102.1 GCA_016198835.1 Planctomycetota bacterium
GGATTGAGGCTATTCCATTATATAACCAGCATAAGAAGGATATATTAAGGTCCTTATGTAGTAATATCACCGAGATAAGTATAATTGATATAATTGGACATATAGTAACCTCGATGGAGTACTTAGAATCTAACGTAAACGTAAATCTACTTCTTGAGAATCTTCTTGCAAAGATTGCCCTAAAGGGCAGGGAATAGGCAATAGGGAATAGCCAATAGGCAATAGAGAAGGAGTTAAAAAATAGAGTCGCATCAGGAACTGGAAGTTTGGCAGAAAGCCATCTGGAGACACATCTGATAATATCAAAGAATTTGAACTACATAAACAGCCGAACTTTGGAGGTAATTTTACAAAAGACTCAAGAGATAAACAAGATGCTCAATGCCTTGATAAACAGCCTGAGCAAGACCAGATGACCTTATTGGCTATTCCCTTCTTCTTTACTCCACGGTCACGCTCTTGGCAAGGTTGCGTGGTTTGTCTACATCGCAACCCCTTATAACAGCCATGTGGTAGGCAAGAAGTTGCAATGGGATGACGGATAAGATGGGGGTAAGCACTTCGAGGGTGTTTGGTATGTAAAACACATGGTCCACCTTCTTCTGAATCATGCTGTCTCCTTCTGAGGCAATTGCAATTACCTTTCCACCTCTTGCCCTTACTTCTTGAATGTTTGAAAGTATCTTCTCGTACGTACTATCCTTTGTAGCTATAAATACTACGGGCATATTCCTGTCAATTAACGCAATAGGTCCGTGCTTCATTTCCGCAGCGGGGTAGCCTTCTGCGTGAATATAAGAAATTTCCTTTAACTTTAGGGCGCCCTCAAGCGCTACGGGGAAATTATATCCCCGTCCAAGATATATGAAATTGGAGTTGTTACTGTAGAGTTTCGCCAATTCGTAGATTTCGGCTTCTTTGCTAAGGATTTTCTGCACCAAATCAGGTAACTTCTTTATTTCACTTACCATTTCAATATTTTTAGCCGTGGATACGTTTTTCAGGCTACCTAAGAAAATTGTAAGAAGGTAGAGAACTGCTATCTGGGATGTAAATGCTTTTGTTGATGCAACGCCTATCTCTGGACCTGCGTGAAGATAAACGGCTGCGTCTGATTCCCTTGCAAGCGTGCTTCCCACCACGTTGCATATTGCGATTGTCATTGCGCCCCTGCGTTTTGCTTCTCGCAGGGCGGCAAGGGTATCGGCAGTTTCCCCCGATTGGCTTATGGCTATTACGACCGTTCCAGCCTCAATGACAGGATTTCTGTACCTGAATTCTGATGCGTACTCAACCTCTGTTGGGATTCGACTGAGGTCTTCTATCATGTATTCTCCGATTAGGGCTGAATGCCATGATGTGCCACAGGCGACAATTACGATGCGCTTTGTATTGCGCAGCACTTCGTGTTTTCCCATTAGCTCCTTTAGTCGTACGCAACCACTAATGTCGTCGAGTCTTTCCATCATGGCATTCCTCAGTGATTCGGGTTGTTCGTGAATCTCCTTCAACATGAAATGATTATATCCACCTTTTTCAATCATTTCAGCATCCCAGAGAATTTCCTCTATCTTTTTGTGAATAGGAATGCTGTCAAAGGTCATAATGGAAAGGTTATCCCTTGTTAAGACTGCCATTTCATTATCATCAAGATATATGACCTTTTTAGTATGCTGGAGCATTGCCGTTATGTCCGAGGTAATGAAGTATTCTTCCTGTCCAATGCCTATCGCAAGCGGACTTCCCCTCCTTGCGGCAACAATCTTATTAGGGTCTCTTGAGCTAATGACGGCTATACCATAAGTGCCCCGGGCACTCTTCAAGGCTTTACCAACTGCGTACTCTAAGTCCGCCTTAGGCGGATTAAAATATTTTTCAATCAGGTGAGATAAAACTTCGGTATCAGTTTCACTTCTAAAGACATGACCTTCTTTTTCTAACTGTGCCTTCAATAAATCGTGGTTTTCAATGATTCCGTTATGAACTACGGCAATCGAGTTGTTACAGTCTATAAGTGGGTGTGCATTTTCAAGGGTGGGTGCGCCGTGCGTTGCCCAACGGGTGTGGACTATTCCATAAGTACCTTTTGAAAACCGCCCACTTATCTTTTCTTCTAAGGCGGTAATTCGACCTACCGACACCTCCGACTCAAGGGTATTATTTTCTATTAAGGCAATCCCTGCCGAATCGTATCCACGATATTCAAGCCTTTTTATCCCTTCAACAAGGATTGGCTTTGCAACCCTGTTTCCAATATAACCAACTATTCCACACATAAATATCAGCTCATAGTTCATAGCTCATAGTTCATGGTAAAACTCCAAATCCCAAATCCAATAAAATCCCAATCTCCAATATCCAAATCTTTGGTAATTGGTAATTGGAAATTAATTGGGATTTTGATATTGAGATTTGGAATTTAATCAGCTATGAGCTAATTTATTATTACATTCAAGCACAATTTTCTTAATATGTCAAAAAGAAATCCTGACCAAAGATTCTGGATTCGCTAAATGCCGTGTCGTTTACAATTTAGTTATCCATTTATTGTCAGAGTCTAACTGTATCCTTAGTCTGATAAATTATCTTACGTTTATATAAGCACTATCATCTTTTTATTATATTTTCTGTAAGGGTTGGTATAATGAGTACTTAAGTCCTGAAGAAAGTCTTTTATTACTACGTTTGCATGATATTTACATAAATAAGTTCTTAGAGAAAACATAAAATGACATCTATATGATAACTTTATAGCACATTATAAATGGGGTGTTGTGCATTTTTGGACATATTTACTTCTTTATCTTTTAATAAGGCACAGTATTTGTTATTATAGGTAAGCAATTTTATGAAAGGGAAGTTAAGACGATGGAACCTATTGGAGAAGAAAAAGACGGCATGCATGATGCGGATAATTTGAAAAAACTTTATAAGGCTCAAGAACATGCATCCTTAGAGGTCTTATATTCTCTTGCAGATGCTGTTGATGCAAGGAACGCATATACCACAGGTCATTCTAAGCAGGTTACGGTATGCGCCACAAATATTGCCAGAGTTATGGGGCTTAAAAAGAAGGAACTCGATGCCATCAAGCTCTGTGGACCACTACATGATATTGGAAAGATTGCCGTTAAGGAAGCGATAATCGGCAAACCAGGAAAATTAAGTGAAGATGAGTTTTCACAGATTAAAATTCATCCTTTAAAAGGGTACAGAATAATCGAAGGATTGGATTTTCTCGGTGAGGCACGCTTGCTTGCCCTGCACCATCACGAACGATTTGATGGAAAGGGTTATCCTTACGGTTTAAAAGGGGAAGAGATACCATTAGGCGCACGCATACTTGCCACAGCCGATGCTATAGATGCAATGACCTCCGATAGGCCTTATCGGAAGGCGCTGGATATTGATATGGTTTTAATGGAATTAGATACGTGCTCTGGTACCCAATTTGACCCAAAGGTAGTAAATACGCTGTTGAAAAGAGTAGAACAGAAGCCAGAAATTTTTTACGGGATAATAAAGCCAAAAGATATTTAGTTCATGGCTGATAGCTCATAGCTGATAGTACGTACATGTACTATGAACTACGAGCTATGAACTAACTTGCCATTTCAACATTTGCCCTGGGAATTACAGCGCTTGATGAATCGGAGAATTCAACCTCCAATACCCTCACTTTCGATTCTGTCTCAATCTGCTGAGGCTCTGAGGGAAGCGCCTTCACCTTTCCAATCCTGCCGAAGAAGGGTTCCCTTATTACCCTGACAATGTCGCCTGCTTTGAGTCCTCCTCTTTCCTCTTCAATCTGTGTTTCAGAATATGCAACTTTTTCCAAGGCATAGGGAATGATTATTTCTGGCCTTACAACCCCCGCCCTTATCTGGGTTGCGCCATTAACGGATGCCTTAGAGCCAGCGCGCGATTTCAAGAGTTCAAACGTTTTATGCGCCATGCCGATTTGTCCAAAGCCCTCCGTGATTATAAGTGTAATGCCAATATTCTCAGAACCAGTGATAGCCACACCGAGGTCATATCCTAATAGCTCTTTGAGGTCTTCGTCATAAAGACCGCCAGCAATTATAGCCTTAACACCTGTTTTTCTCGCCTTCTCAATTGTGTCACGTCGAACAAGAGAGCCACCAACAATTATCTTATCCTTTAATTTTTCCGTAATTTTGTCTGGATTCAATACCTCATCCGGTGAATCTACAGTAATTACTAATTCACCCGTTGCCTCACCGCCAACCCCGAAAATCCCCTGAACGAAGGTGGCAAACGATTCCATCGCCACACCTTCGTTCGTGATAACCTCGATGACCTTGCCATCAATATAGGCACGCACCTCCACAGGCCTTGGAGGTTCACGAAAAAGTACCTGTCCGGTGACGGTAGAGATAC